>JBAVZX010000001.1:0-3957 GCA_049589015.1 Phormidium sp.
TTTTGACCCGAATGCTTCGCCCCTACCCTTAACCGAGAAGTATTGGGTAGTGGGAAACTTTCATTATTTAGTATCCCCACCACCAACTCCCAACTACTGAGTAGCAAAAAACCTAAACAAAATCAAACAAAACAGTAGTCATATAACGTTCCGCCCAATCATTCCCAAAAGCTTTTTCTAAAACTCTGCGAGTTTTATCATTTTGTTGTTGTTTAGTGCAGTAATAACGTTGACCTTTTAAAATTTCCTCACGGCGTTGATCGTCAACGGGTTGGGCAATACTTGCTTGCTGACAATGTATAGTTAAAAAATCACGAACTCTGGATAAAAACAGAGTTTCTTCCTCTGGATTTCCCGGACGAATAAATAAACAAAATTCCGAAAAAATATCGCCCCATTCTGGTAAATCTCGCCGTTGCGAAAAGTCGATCGCAGGCAAAGCAGAAAGAGCATTTGTGTAGTTTTCTGGTAAAGTCAAATCAGGATTAGTTGAAGACAGATCTGCGATCGCCGCACTAATTTGTCCCCTACCGCCCACTAAATCAGTCCCAAACATCGGTAAAGCATATTCGGGACGAGGAAACATTACGCAATGTAAAATGTCTAAAGAAGCACCGACTTTCGCCAATTCTAAGTGCATTTTGCGAAATTGCGGACTTTGGTAGCAACGGTTTTCGATCGTCAACTTTTCCCCTTCCAATCGCCCTTCCACATACCCTAAATCTTCTGGTAGGTGATATGGTTCTAATTGTAAGTATTGTTCCCAAGTAGACTCAATACAATCAGCCAGTTGGCGAATTAAAGAATGTTGTTGTTCCCGCAGAGAAGGGTTTAAATTTTGTAACATTATTCGCTTAATAGAAAGTGCAACATTTCAGCCTTGCTTCAGAATAGAACGAAAAGAGACAATATTGGAATAAAAAAATGTTCGATACAGTCTGGGAAGAACGTTACCAAATTCGTCAACAACTAGGGAAAAAAGCCGGACGCAGGACATTACTAGCTTGGGATAATCAAACTCAAGAATTAGTGGTAATTAAGCTACTAACTTTTGGTAATGAGTTGGAATGGGATGATTTAAAGCTATTTGAACGGGAAGCAAAAACCTTAAAAAGCCTATCTCATCCAGCTATTCCCCGATATTTAGACTATTTTGAAGTAAACTCACCGAATAACAAAGGATTTGCTTTAGTCCAAACTTATATTGCTGCTAATTCCTTGGAAGAACACCTGAAAGCTGGCAGAACTTTTACTGAAAGCGAAGTGATAGAAATTGCTAAAGATATTTTAAGAATTCTTACTTATTTACATCAGCATCAACCGCCAATAATTCACCGAGATATTAAGCCAAGTAACATTCTTTTGACTAATAATTCTACAAGTGGTAAGGGTGAAGTTTATTTAGTAGATTTTGGCTCAGTACAAACACTCGCCGCTAGAGAATCGGGGACAATTACTGTAGTAGGAACTTACGGCTATATGCCACCAGAACAATTTGGCGGTAGGGGAGTTCCCGCTTCCGATCTTTACAGTTTAGGGGCAACTTTAATTTATTTAGTCACAGCTACTCATCCGGCTGATTTACCTCAAACAGATTTAAGGATTGAATTTGAGCAATTTGCTAACATTAATCCGGGTTTTTCTCGCTGGTTAAAATTGCTGACAGAACCGAGTTTAAATCGTCGGTTAACTTCTGCGGAAGTAGCATTAAAAGCTTTAGAAAAACCGTTAACGAAAGATGCTATTTATTTAGTTCCTAAAAAGCCATCAGGTAGTAAAGTTATTCTAAATAAAAAAAATAATGCTTTAGAAATAACTATTTTTGAATCAGGATTGAAACCAGATATTTTATTTTTGATTTTATTTGCGATCGCTTGGAATTCCGGCATATTTATGTGGACAACCACAGTCTTTTTCACTGCGCCGTTTGGCATGAACCTGTTCTTTTTATTATTCTCATTACCATTTTGGGGTGCTGGCATTGGCATGATCTCGGAAATACTTTTTAGTTTATTTGGTAAATCAGTTTTGTTGATAAATCAAAAAGAAATCTCTTTAGTTTATAAGTTATTGGGATTGAAATTAAACTTTCGCCCCGGAATGTTTACCTTAGTTAAAGCTAATTATAATTTGCGTCCCATGCTTAGAACAGAGATTAACAAAATACAGTTACTTCACTTAACGGAAGGTTATCCTCGTGCGATCGCAATTTGGGCAGGAATGCGAGAATATATTTTTGGGCATGGCTTAACCGAACCAGAAGTTGAGTGGCTGGCTGCTGAACTCAGCGATTGGTTAAATTTACCAATTCAAACCAAAAGATTGCCAAGTGAAATTGAATAGTTCGTTGTGACGAATTTAATTTTTTTTGAACCGCAAAGGACGCAAAGAGCGCGAAGAAAGAAGAAGAAAGAAGAGAAGGACTGAAGTCCTCACAACAAACTTACGCTTACATCTGCGTTTATCTGCGTTTATCTGCATTCATCTGCGTTCCCAAAAATAAACTATCATTCAATTTATCCAGTAGCGCGAGTTAACCACAGATGAATAACTCTCCAGATAACGAATCTCATCCATCAGCAGGCGGCGGTTTACCTGTTGTTCAATATTGGGTAGAAAACACTTTCACTCCCACAGGATTGAAATTATGGCAAACACTTAATCATAAAAGTGCTTGTCTATCTTGTGCTTGGGGAACAGGCGGACAAAAAGGCGGATTTGTTAATGAAGCTGGAGAATATTTACAACGCTGTGCTAAAAGTGTGGAAGCGATCGCATCTGAACTACAACCCGCAATTAGCCCAGAATTCTTTGAGAAATATAGCATCACTCAACTGCAACAACTCAATTCTCAGGAGTGCGATCGCTTAGGTAGACTAAATTATCCCCTGATTTTAAGAAGTGGTGCGACACATTACGATCGTATTACCTGGGAAGAAGTTTTCCAAATAGCTGCCAAAGCATTTCGGCAAAAAGGCGATCGCATCGCCACCTACAGTTCCGGGCGTTCCTCCAATGAAGCCGCTTATCTGCTCCAACTTTTGATGCGTAGCTTAGGCAGTAATAACTTAGCAGATTGTTCCGACCTTTGTCATGCTCCCTCAACTGTTGGATTAAAACAAGTATTTGGCTCAGGCACATCAATGGTAAGCCTAGAAAGCCTAAAAGAAACTGATTGCGTGGTTTTAGTTGGCTCTAACGCCCCCGCTAATCATCCCAGATTAATGAATGAATTGATTAAATTGCGCCAAAGAAACGGCAAAGTTATTATTATTAACCCCCAAATAGAAATCGGCTTAATAAAATTTGCTTCTCCAGCTTTTCCAATTAAATCTCTTATCAAAGGCGGCTCAGACATCTCTACTTTATATCTCCAACTAATTCCAGGTAGCGATGTTGCCTTATTTATTGGCTTACAAAAATCCTTAATAGAACAAAACTTAATCAAAAAAGACTATCTCGCCTCCTATACCGATGGTTGGCAGGAAATTATAAATTATGCCCAACAAACATCTTGGGAAACTATCAGTAATATTTCTGGTTTGTCGGAAGAAGAAATCACAGCCGCAGCTTATTTAATTGGCACATCAGAGCGAGTAGTGTTTGCTTGGGCAATGGGCATTACTCAGCATAGTAACGGAGTAGACAACGTTTTTAGTATTGCGAATACAGCCTTAATTACAGGAAATGCGGGCAAAGATGGTGCAGGTACAATGCCAATTCGGGGACATTCCAATGTGCAAGGATTTGGTTCAATGGGTGTAACTGCGAAATTACGAGAAGAAATCAAACAAGCACTCTCTGAATTATTAGGACATCCGATAAATGAAACCCCTGGTTATAATACCCGTGCTTTAATTGAAGCAGCTACATCTGGAAAAGTTGACACCCTTTTATGTTTAGGGGGAAATCTTTATGCAGCTAACCCGGATTTAGAACAAGCAAAACAAGCATTAT
>JBAVZX010000002.1:0-5208 GCA_049589015.1 Phormidium sp.
CGTACCTATTGACTAACTAAATATGAATCCCACACTCAGTTTTACCAGTTCCGCGCCAACGTCCGGCACGTTCGTCTTCACCTTCTGCAACTTGTGTAGTGATCGGTTCGTCGCCAATGCTCGGATAACCTTGGTCATGCAAAGGATTGTAGATCATTTTATGTTCAGCGGCGTAATCCCAGCTTTGTTTGCGAGTCCAGTTCGCTAAAGGATTGACTTTAATCCGATTTTCCTTATCTTCTTCAAAAATAGGCATAGTGGCGCGAGTTGGCGCTTGGTCACGACGGCGACCAGTAATCCAAGCTACTGCTTGTAATTCCGCCAATCCTCTTTGCAAAGGTTCAATTTTGGTCAAATGGTGGAATTTTAGAATATCTGTGTCCCAAAGTGCTTCCCCGTGTGCTGCGGCGAATTCTTCACGGGTGTTGACATCGGGGATTTTATAAGTACGGAGATCTAAATTGTAAATTTCAGTAGCTTTTTTAACTAGCTCTAATGTTTGAGGGAAATGATACAAAGTATCCAGAAACATTACTGGTACTGGGTTGGCTGGCTTCAGTTCCCGATAGAGGATATCAGTAATTACCACATCATCGATGTTAAAAGCACTAGTTTGGACGAAACCAGTGGGAATATTTTCGACGCACCAAGCCAGAATTTCGCTAGGATGGGCGTTTTCAAAGCGTTGATTTAATTCGTCTAGGTTAAGTTGGTTAACTGCGACCTTCTGTGTTTCGGGAGTTTGAACCATGATAATTGTTGCCTCTTCCTTGGGCTAGTCTTCTATACTTTTAAGTTTACCCTATAAAGGCACATATTCCGATCGGGGATTAGAGATTTGTGAACTACCCCAACTAAGCTGACGCTATAGTTGGGGCTTCTAATTTCATAGGGGAGTGCCTCAGAACAGATTTTCGTCCGCCCTTTGGACTTACCTCCCCTCCATTAGCAGAAACGGCTGTCCCATCCGTCTTTAGTATTCTGATTCCCTCTGCTCTTATATTGGTTGATGCGTTCCCATCCCTATCATGCTTAGTTCCACAATTAGGGCAAACCCATTCCCTAATATCTAAAGGCATTTCAGAGACTTGATGATAACAATTAGAGCAGAGTTTGGAACTAGGAAACCATCTGTCAATTTCGACAAGTTTTCCACCATTGCGTTCTAACTTATATGCCAAGAAATTAACAAAGGTTCCCCATCCACAATCAGATATTGCTTTAGCTAAATTATGGTTCCGAACCATGCCTTTGACATAAAGATTTTCTACTATCACAGCTTGGCTATCACTGGTTAACTTATGGCTAAGTTTATGCAGAAAATCTTGCCTCGTGTTGGCTACTCGTTCATGAACTTTAGCTACTAATTTGCGCTGTCTTTCCCTAGTCTTACTTCCATCTTTTTTGCGGGAAAGTTTTTGTTGTTTGCGTTTTAAGTTCTTTTCATGCTTGGCTAAATGCTTGGGATTGTCATATTTAGAAATCTTTTCGCCATCGCTAACGACGGCAAAGTGTTTAACTCCTAAATCAATTCCGTAAATCTTTCCTTCTGCCTTTTTGGGCGATTCTCCCTCTACCTCAAACAACACAGAGGCGAAATATTTACCTGATGGAGTTTTACTGACGGTAACGGTTTTTATCTTGCCATCTATCGGACGATGAATTGAGCCTTTTATTTCTCCAATTCCCCCAGGAATTTTGATGGCATTTTCTGAAACCGTTACGTTTTGAGGGTATTGGGCTGATTGCTTCCCTTTCTTTGATTTGAACTTAGGGAACTTCGCTCTCCCCTCAAAGAAGTTTTTATATGCAGTGGTTAAGTTTAACGTGGTTGCTTGCAAAACTTGGCTGTAGCAATCACCTAACCATAAGGTTTCTTCGCTTTTCTTGAGTGCTGGCAGAAACGCATTTAACGCAGATCGCCCCAATCCTTTACCTGTTTCCCGGTAGGTTTCAATGCCTTTATTCAAAGCAAAATTCCACCACCACCTAGCACACCCAAATGTTTGAGCTAGTTTGCCTTGCTGTTCCTCCGTTGGGTAAATTCGGATTTTAACGACCTTGCGTTGCACTCTTTTCACCTCCTTATCGCATACTTCGGATGGCGATAAAATTATAGCGATGTTTCGACAAATTGGCAATGTCGTTAGTTCGTTTCTCTCGTTAGTTGGTCGTCATTAATCCCCAACTAAATCAGAGATTTTAGTTGGGGACTTCTGCCGACATTTTCTGTTAAATTAGGGATTTTTAAGTATTAATGCTGAAAAATAACACGAGTAGGGGACAGAATTGTACCATTCCCTAGATTTCCCATCTGTGATTAGCTGGGTTTAGCTGTGGTTTGATTCCCGAAAATAAGGCAAATGCGATTAATTATGTACAGCAAGCCGGGTTGTCACTTGTGCGAGGGTTTGCAAGACAAGTTGGAACAAGTGGAAGAAATCGATTTTGAGTTAGAGGTGCGGGATATTACGACTCGCGATGATTGGTTTGCGGCTTTTGAATATGAAATCCCGGTTTTATTTAAGGTGCAAGATGAAAACCCAGAGGTTGAGGAACCGCTTCCCCGCCCTTCGCCTCGTTGCTCAGTTTTACAATTGGAACAAATGCTACAGAAGTATTTGGTCAATAATGGTTCAGAATAATGCCCAATACCCTTTGTGAGGAGCTCCTGAGATGAAGCTGAGAGAAATTTTAGCAAGCGTTCCCAATATTGTGCAATCACCCAACCATCCGGCTTTGGATGCGGAGGTGACTGGGTTGGCGACTAATTCCCATGCTTGCAAACCGGGAGATTTGTTTATTGGAATGCCGGGAACTAGGGTTGATGGGGGGGATTTTTGGCCTAGTGCGATCGCATCTGGCGCAGTCGCCGCTTTAGTTTCCCCCACAGCAGCCCAAAAAAAGGCGGAAGTTGGCGAAAAACCTTGCATTATTCCCGCTACTGATATGAATACAGCTTGCGCCCAAGTTGCAGCAGCTTTTTATGATTATCCCGCCCAAAAGCTGCAACTCATTGGTGTGACAGGTACAAATGGCAAAACTACGACGACTCATTTAATCGAGTTTCTGTTAACAGAAGCCCAAATTTCTACGGCTTTAATGGGAACTCTTTACGCCCGTTGGCAAGGTTTTGAACAAACTGCAATTCATACTACGCCTTTTGCTGTGGAATTACAGGAACAGTTGGCTTCATCTGTAGCCGCTGGTTCCCAAATGGCGGTGATGGAAGTTAGTTCCCATGCTTTAGCCCAAGGTAGGGTGATGAATTGTCCTTTTGAGGTGGCGGTTTTCACTAATTTGACTCAGGATCACCTCGATTTTCACAAGGATATGGAAGATTATTTTGCAGCAAAGGCGCTGTTATTTAGTCCTGATTATCTCAAAGGTCGGGCAATTGTTAATGCTGATGATCTTTATGGCAAACGACTCATTTCACAGTTAGGTTCCCAGAAGGTTTGGAGTTACAGCACTCAAGATCAAACTGCTGATTTGTGGGCGGATAATTTGCAGTATCAACCAAATGGAGTGAAAGGAATTTTACATACTCCGGTTGGTGAGACGGAATTTTCTTTGCCTTTGGTTGGTCAGTACAATTTATCTAATATGTTGGCGGCTGTGGGTGCGGCTTTACATTTGGGTTTGGAACTAACGAAAATTGTCGAACTTTTACCTTTGTTTTCCGGTGTTCCGGGTAGAATGGAACGGGTACAAATTAAACCCGATCAGGATATTAGTGTGATTGTTGATTATGCTCATACTCCTGATAGTTTGGAGAATTTGCTCTTAGCTTCTCGCCCTTTTATTCCGGGTCAAATGATCTGTGTGTTTGGTTGTGGGGGCGATCGCGATCGCACTAAGCGCCCAAAAATGGGTGGAATTGCCGCCCAATTAGCTGATAGAATTGTCGTAACTTCCGATAATCCCCGGACTGAAGATCCCGAAAAGATTTTGCAAGATATTTTAGAGGGAATTCCTACTTCAGTAAATCCCGCCGTAATTTGCGATCGCGCCTTAGCAATTCGCACTGCTATTTTAGAAGCTCAACCCGGTGATGGGGTGTTAATTGCTGGTAAAGGTCACGAAGACTATCAAATTCTGGGTACAGAAAAAATTCACTTTGACGATCGCGAACAAGCAAGTTCGGCTTTATCAGAACGCTTGAACAAGTAAATTCTCAGCAAAAAAAAAGGTGTGGTCAAAACCGGAGAAACTTTTTCCCCATTCCTACGGGTTTTGACCACATTCCCCAAAATAGTTCCTTTTTTTAATATCTGATGAGTTACTAACTTTTTCTCTTATTTATTACCCAAATGGTTTCAACTTGCTAATTGATATGATTTATATCTAAAATTGTATCATTCTTTATAAAAAAATAGTTTAATGCTTCTGTAAAGCTTTGTTGTAGTTTATGTTAGTCAACACTTAGTTAATTTGGATATTCTATGTATATTTATTGATCTTAATTAGTTTATATTAACAAGCGCAATTCTTTATTAAGAATCATAAATATTCGCGGTAATTCATCCACAAAAAGTTATATAAATGAAATTAGATTTTGATTACCTATATTAAATATTGCTCTCAAGGAACTAGGATGACTACCAACAATGTAGCTGCTAATAAACTAAGTGACCAACTGACAAATCTGATTCAGAATCAATTCAGTGGCAGACTAGATATCCAGGGAGTAATCACTACTTGGAGTCTTTACTTTTGTCTTGGTCGTTTAGTTTGGGCTTCAGGGGGATGTCATGTAAATAGGCGTTGGTACAGGCATTTAAGCCAATACCTTAACCAGGTAACTGCTGATGATATGCGGCTTCGGGAAGGAGATGCCATTCAATATTGGGAATATTTAGTCTTGATTGTGTTGGTAAAACGGCAGAAAATTACAGGGGAGCAAGCAGTAGCGGTAATCAAAAGTGCTGTATCAGAAGTATTATTTGACATTCTTCAGCAAGAGGAGAGAGCACGTCTAGCTTTTAGTGTCGATCAACAAGAAGTTTTAGATGCCTCTCTGACCTTAATCAATCCCGAAAAAGCACTCAGCGAAACGCTAGAACTATGGGAAAATTGGACGAAAGCTGGGTTAACAAATATATCGCCCAACTTAGCTCCGGTAATTAAGCAAGCTGAGGAATTACAACAATTAGCTTCACCGAAAGTTTATGAAACTTTGATGAAGGTAGCGAATGGTAAGCGCAC
>JBAVZX010000003.1:0-6536 GCA_049589015.1 Phormidium sp.
AAACTGGCGTAATTACCCGTAAAGGTGCTTGGTACAGCTACAAGGGCGATAATATCGGTCAAGGTCGGGATAATACTATTAAGTATTTGGATGAAAATCCTGAGTTGGCGAAAACAATACAGCAAGAAATTCGAGAAAAACTCGATAAAGGTGCGGTTGTCTCTGCTAACTCAGTGGCGCACCCAGGCGATATTGAGGAAGACGATGAAGTTGTGGATGTAGACGATTAACCTTGATTTTTTAAATCGATAGCAGGAGAGAAAGGAATTGAAATTTCACTCTCCTGTTTTCTCTGTGTTTCTAAACGGAAGTTTGACGAGTGGTAAGAAAGCGATCGAGAATTTCTGAACGCTGAGTTGGAGTTAAATTGAACAAAGTAGATGGTGAGGTATCTTCCCCAGGAAGAGGTTTTTGCCTTTGATGAATTGAAGTATCTTTATCTCCAGTATGTTCAGATTTATTTTCTTCCTCAATCTTTGCTGGCGGATATTTTGACGGAGATTCTACGGAATGATACAGAGGTGACTCGTTCATTTGCGCGACTATTTCTGAGGATACTGGCTCCAACTTTTGCGCCGTTTGCGCTAGGAAAAAGGAAATAGTTAAGCTTCCCAAACGAATTTGATCGCCATCTTTGAGTAGTTGACGATGGAAAACTGGCTCACCGTTAATAAATGAACCATTAGTACTATTGAGATCTATTAAGTAGAACCCTTCGTTTTCTACATATTGGAGCGCCGCATGATGGCGGGAAATCCATTGATCTCGTAATGTTAAGGCTAAACGGCGATCGCGTCCTATAATCCAAATGTTTTGTGGCTGGAACAGTGTTTGCGTGTTTCCATTCACCAAATTAGTAATCAGGTAGACTTCTTGTTCCTGTACAACACCCTGCACATAACTTGGTACTCTACTGCTTAAATAAGGAAATGACAGATTCTCTAGTTGGAGAATCTCATCCAGTAGACCATGATTATGTTCGTAAATCTTGAGAAACACTTGGTACAGGCCAAGGCGTTTTTCTAGTTCCATAATTTATAGGGTTCTGATTATAGTAAGCGCATCCCTGTTAGCAGACCCAGATTAACACCTCATTTTTCAGATATTCAATCTGAGATTACACTCAGGGAACTATTTTTTCGGGCTGTGGTTGGCTGTATATTCAAATGACTCGTGCTAAAAGGCTAGCTTAGAGGTCACTAGCAAACTAAGTATTAGGTTATCTATTGATATTGTTTCACCTTTAATATATACCAACTAAGTTCCTTTCTCCCAGAGTAGTAATTTAACTCTATAGTTAGACTAAATCCGGTCAGTCTTTCCCAGAACTAACTTTTGTAAACTTTACTTTTTCTGAACAAAAAGCTTTGACGGTGAACGCAAAAATTTTAACAATTCTCTATTTACTGTATCGGGAGCTTCTTGCTGAATCCAATGTCCGCAATGGGGAACAAATTTAAGTTGAAAGGGTGCAGCAATTAATTTGTCTAAATCTTCGGTAAGTTTGTTGCTCAAGAAAGAGTCTTCTTCACCCCAAAGCACCAAAGTAGGAACTGTGACTAGTTGAGTTTCTTCTTCCCTATTGTCTAACCAAAATTGGGGTGAGAGCATTTGGCGGTAATAATTAATTGCGGCTGTTAAGACACGGGGTTTTGCTAAAGCATTTTGGTAAATATTCATGACTTCGGTCGTGAAGGCTGCTTTGCGAATGGCGTGTTCTCGAAACAGGTTTTGGACGAAATTTTTCAGATTGTGTTGAATTAACCACTCTGGGAGTACTGGGATTTGAAACAATAGTAAAAACCAGCTGCGCCGCAATTGGTCGATATTACCGATTAAATCTTTGACGAATTGCTGTGGGTGAGGCGCATTGAGAATAGCTAATCTATCGATACATTCAGGAAACTTTTGTGCTAAGTGCCAAGCAATCACTCCACCCCAATCATGTCCTACTATGTGAGCACGAGTTTTACCGAAAGGCTCTATTAAACCACGAATATCTGCGCTGAGTGTATCCAAATCATAGCCACTCGCTGGCTTATCTGAGTAGTTGTAACCTCGTAGGTCTGGAACCACCACTTTAAAGTAACGTCCTAATGCAGGAATTTGGTGTCGCCACGAGTACCAAAACTCTGGAAACCCATGTAAAAGAATTACTAATTCTCCTTCACCTTGGGTTACGCAGTGCAAGCGAATGTTATTAGTCTCTACAAAATGGTGTTGCCATCCCGAATCAGGAGCGTTCATATTAAACAGCAAGCTAAAGGTGCCCATTGAACTAAGTTCTCAATTTTTAGCTTAGCAGTTCAGAGAGGCTGAAGCTGTAGTTTCAGCATCTAGCCCAGAAAGCTAAACTTTGAGCGGATTAAGTTCTGGCTTGCTGTGGAATCTGCTTCCCGGATCTGCTTAGATTGTTTGTGCTACAGCAGGAGTGTAGGAAGAAGCTGATTCGGGTTGATATTTCAGCAAATTGGCGAGTTCCTGTAGCTGAGCGATCGCTTCTGCGCCCTCCAGCTTCATCAATTCTCGATCGTCACGCATCTCTGTCCAAGTGATGCCGTAATCAGACACCAAAAATCTAATCAGGTGATTATCTCCCAGGCTGACCATAAAAGATGCGCTAGTCATCTGATCGCCGCAAGTATAGCAAGAGGCTAAATATCCTCTGCGCTCCAGCACGATCGCCAGTGCTTGAAGATTCATCACCAGATCTTGGACAAACTGCGAGTGTTGTTTTGCAAGTCTGATAAACACTTTTATCCTCCAGCCACCACACCTAATTTTAGATCTTTTTTAGATTTCCTTAACATTTTATCGATTATGCTCCAGATCGCGAATTTCAACTCTTTTTCCTCCTAAACGACTTCAAGCTCTGTTATAAGTTAACTGACTGATTATTCTTTGGTCGTATCAGGAGCGACATTCCTAGTTGAGCCACAGTAATGCTAGACGTTTTCACTTCAGATAAAGTTCATTCTTGGGGGATACTCCGATCTCCGATGTCAAGAAACCCTAACTTTGTTTGTTGTCTACAACACTTGCCACCAATCTAAGAGTCGGAACACTGTCAGATTTTAGTTAACTTGCCACCAACCCAAAGTTGGGCCAATGAACCGCACGCTTACCCAACAAACTATCAAAAAGCCAATCCCAATCCATGCGCCCCGATTTGTCCACTGGACAAATTGTTGTGCTTGTGATTTTGTAATTGGCAACCAAGGATATAAAGAGGATTCTTTGCCGTATTGTTCCCCAAGCGTCGCCTTGGTTGAGTCGATGGGGGATATTATTCCCCGCACCTCTCAGTTAGATCCGTGCGTACCCGTTTCCGTGTACACGGCTCCCGATGTTCTTGGCTTGCGCTTTTGCTCATGTGTTTGTAATCGTGACAACTTTCGTGAATTGCCTCTAGATTATTTTCCTTCCAGTTGGCGTGATTTCCGTCGATGTGGTGCAGGTGAACCTTTTCTTCACCGATGAATTTCAAGCCACAGGAAGCACATCTATGGTTTTGCTTTTTAAGAGCTTTAGAGGTTGCTCCATCATAGAGCTTACTGTTACGTTTGCTCCAATAGGCTATATCCCCGTCGTAAGGTGATTTAGTTCCTTTGACGGGGATGTGTTTGTTTTCGGAGTAGGAAACTTTTGGAAACGCTTTATCTATCAGTTTTTTGCTAGAGTAGCGTGTTTGTTTTGCTTCCTTGTTGAACACCGTGTAAGCTCTGTGACTCATAAACCAAAGTGATAACTTTGACCCGTTCATCTTGCAGAACTTATGGTAATTTCTCCAGCCTCTAACTACCGACGCTAATTTCTCAGCCTTTGTGGTAGCACCATAGTTCGAGTTGTTGACGATGTGTTTTACTTTCTTACGGAACGCTTTGAAGTTATCCACTGAGGGATTGCATCTAAACTTTCCGTTTTTCTGGACTTTAACGTGCCAGCCGAGGAAATCAAACCCATCTGTCGCAGCGGTAATTTTGGTCTTCTTTTGGCTTACATTCATTCCGCGTTTGCGGAGGAACTCGCTGATTCTTTCAAGTATCTCTGTCGCATCATCTTCGGGTCGGAGTATGATAACCATGTCATCTGCGTATCGGACTGATGGTTCAGTGATATCACTGGCAGAAGTTTTGTCAGTGATTCTCTGTCCTTTATTTTCGTGGTATCTGTGTATACTCTCAATCCCGTTGAGCGCGATGTTAGCTAGTAAAGGACTGACCACTCCCCCTTGGGGTGTCCCTTGTTCTGGGAATTCTGGGTTGACTCCAGCCTTGAGGCATCGGAAGATACCGAGTTTTAAGCCTTTGGGGGCAATGAGTTCGTCCATTATTGCTGAGTGATTAATCCTGTCGAAGCACTTCTCGATATCGAGTTCGATTACTCGTTTTTTTATTCCGTTGGAGCCGGAGCTAAGGTTTAGGAAGATGTACTTTTGTGCATCGTGGGCGGAGCGCCCAGTCCTGAACCCATAACTCCTGGCATGAAAAGTGGCTTCGTGTGCTGGTTCGAGTACGTACTTTGCTAGGCATTGCCAAGCTCTATCCGCGATGGTAGGTATCTTAAGCATTCTGATAGTCCCGTCCTTTTTAGGGATGGGGATTTCTCTTAGTCCTTGATGTTTCCAGTTTCCGCTGCTCACTCTCAGTAGTTCTTCAAGGTTGAAGCGTTCTTCAAATGAGAGGGATTTCTTCCCATCGATACCCGCCGTCTTTTTACCAGCATTTAGCTGAGATACTTGTCTTATTGCAAGAAATCGAGCCGAGGTGGATTTTAGAATGAGCTTTTGGAGTAACCGCGCTTTCCGCTTGTCTCCAACTTGAACAGCTTTAAATACGCGCTTTTGAAGGCGGAAAAGATTTCGGCGGAATTTCTTCCACGGTAGGGCTTTCCAAGATTCACTAGTTTTGTAACTGTGTCTAATCATTTTCTCTTCTCTAGTTTGTATTCTCTGAACACCTCAGTCCAATTACGGACTGTCCTATCCGAACTGTGGGAATTCCTCCGCTCGTCTGGACTACCTGAGATTCGACCGTCTCAAGACCCACAATTCGTTTTTCTTCGTTCCCTCGGAGAGATTGATTGTTCCGTTAGATGTAGCCAATTCGACTGCTGGATTCCCTAGACTCTTGCCGTTATTAGACGTTGTTCGGCGGGAATGAACTCCAGTGAGGTCAGGGGTTTTGTGTTGCGCCCTGCCTGCGAATAAGTCGCTTTTTTAGGCTCTGTTTCATCGTAGGAACTCCCTGTTAGCGCCAGTGTCAACCCGCAACGGTCGTCTGATTGCGCCCTGTTCCCAGCTTCACTCTACAAGAACCGAGCTTGTTCGGTGTGGGCAGATAAGGAGTCAATTCTGAGTCTGAATGGCAAGGCTTGCACTTGCATCTGACCGAGAGTTCAGCCCTTAGTGACAGTAATCTGTTGTCGGACTGGTTTAGTTATGTACGGACTGGATACCGTGATTCACTAAACAACGAATCGCACACGTCTTTTTGCTTCACCCATAACTGCTCACTCCATGAGAGCTATTCTTTGGCTTTATGATAACCTTTATTGTCTTTGACAAGCTTTGTGCTTGACAAAACTATGATTATACAGGATTTCACTGACTCAATAGCTAACTTTAGTTAAGAGAACAAGTTGGGGTCTAGGTAATTAATGCGGGCGAATGGACTTAAAGCGGTGAGTACTTGTTGACCATAGCTGCGGTGAATGGTGCGGCTATCGAGTAAAGCGACTACTCCTTGAGTGGTGCGGACTGGTGCGATCGCTCGTTGTAAAACATTCAAAGCTGCTGGCAACAAATACAAGCGAAACCAATCTTGACGCTGTTGTTTATAATACGCAACTCGACCAGCAACCATTGGATTTTCCAAAGAAGGAATTGGTAAAGTGGCAATCAGTAAGAGGTGCGGTGCGGGTAAAACATCCTGGTAAGCCAACCAGAATTCCCAGCCAGTAATTAAAATACCATTGTCATCCAAACAAGTTTTTTCCACCTGCACCCGTGAGCCAAACTCAGCCGCAATTTCCGCCCCAACTTGAGCTTTTAGTGGGACATCACTAACTAAAAGTACCGTCAGTCCTTCAACAACAGCACTCATAATCAACAACCTGCGAATTTCTTGTAACAATGCAGCTTGAAACTGGGGTGTATTTGGCATCGGGAAACTATCTGGTACATAAAGCTGAATTAACTCGCTGTGACGATCCAACGAAAACTTCAAACAAGTTAAATCTCCCAGTCCTAACTGCTGACGATAGATTGGTGCTTGGGCTTCCAACTCCAAAGCGCCACCAATCAAAACTACAGGTTGTTCTAACCATATAGGTTTCAGTATTTCTGCTACATCGATCGGACCACAGTAGATAGTAAACAAACCCTGAGTCCGGGCGACTTGAACCCAATACATTTGTCCCGGGGTGGTAAATCTCTGCCAAAATATCTGCCAGCTGACTGGCAAACTAGAAAAAGTAATTGAATCTTCCTGGTCTAGATTTAAAACAGCAAACAGATGACTGAGAACCTGTTTTTC
>JBAVZX010000004.1:0-5767 GCA_049589015.1 Phormidium sp.
AACGAGCACCTTGACCTCAACGACGAAATCAACTTTTGAGGGTGTGGATGGTTGCAAGCAGGGTTCGAGTCCCTGATCGCCCATGAAAACAATACGAAATCAGCTTTTTCAATTACAACAGCATAACGCATTAATTTGACTAACCAATATTACCAGCCGCTAACACTTGTTCAACCGTTAACGCTAACTCTGGAAAAGTCAGAGAAACAATATTTTGATTACCTGTAAAAACTGTTTCCTCATATAACCCATCTTCCCACAACAAAACTGTAACTTTTGACTTCATCGGATCAACAATCCAATATTCAGGAATCTCTAACGCTGCATATTCAGAACGCTTAAAACGATAATCTCGACTCACATATTCAGGACTAACAACTTCAACTGCTAACAATGGAGGGATTTCAGAAACAGCCGATCGATCCAAAAACTCCCGCACCTGTTCAACAGGTACAATATAAAGATCAGATAATCTCGACTTTCGCCATCCCGTTCTAATTCCCGCCTCTCTAAAACATAGCCAAGGTAAACCTAAACGGCTGATTTCCGCATCAAATATTTCTTCAGCAAACTTAGCAATAAGCAAATGCCTAAAAGTTGGAGGATTCATCAGTTCTAACCTTCCATCAACCAATTCATAGCGGTTATCTGTGCCATCGTCATAAGCTAGATATTCCTCAAAGGTAAACAGTTTTTCCGCAACTTCGCTTTTCATGATCTGCCATTAAACCTTTAATTCATGATTTGATCTTGCTATGAAATTCTCAACTAATAAACATTTTAAAACCATCCACTTCCCACAGTTGGTTCTAATAACCAAGTTAACATTTCTGGTAAACGTTTTTGCCAAGCTGTTTCGTGATGAATTTCGTCTTCACCAAGTACAAAAGATAATTCCTGTTCGGTGTAACCTAAGTTCTTCAAATGTTGATAAAAATACTCGTTAATGGGAACGAAATCTAGTTCAGTTCCATAATAGTTGTATTGTTCAGCACTTCCGACGTACAAAAGAATTTTTGACCAAAAGCGAGAGTGTCTATCCCAGTAGCGAAACATGAAATCTCCACCAAACATTAAAGCGGGAGAAATACCGCCAATGCGTCCAAAAAGTTGTGGGTAAGTTTTGCCGATATACAAAGCAAATAATCCCCCCATACTTGAGCCTAAAATTGCTGTATTCTGAGGGTCTGTGAGGGTGCGATATTGGCGATCGATATAAGGTTTTAAACTATTTATTAAAAATTCCGATGTTAAATGTCCCCGTCCATCTTGCCAAGGAGAATATTCTTCCATCCGGTTAGGCAAGTGATCAATCCCAACAATAATCCAAGGGTGGATAGTACCTTGAGATATTAAATCTTCTAGGGCAATATTGGCACACCAAGTATCATAAACCGCAGATTCCGGGTGAGAAAAGATATTTTGCCCATCCAACATATAAAGCACCGGAAACCGCCTGTAAGGTTCTTGCTGGTAAGCATCAGGGGTAAAAATGCGGAGGATGCGATTTGTTTGTTCGGGAAATGAGTAAAAGTCGCGGATAATTTGAATGTCGCCCATTGTTCTTCTAGTTGCGTACTTTGGTTATGATAAGAGTTATTTTTGATTTGTAAATAGCGATCGCGCCAAAGTTATATAGTTGTAGCATTATATTGGGAGGCTACTTAGCAAAACCGAACCTGTGAAGGCCAATGATACAGGAACTTTTGAATAACCGCTATCTTTTGCTACAAAAATTGGGTAGTGGTGGGTTTGGTGATACTTTTTTGGCAGAAGATACCAATATGCCATCGAAACGGCGTTGTGTAATTAAGCAACTGAAACCTATTGAGAATAAACCCGAAGTTTATCAGTTAGTCCAAGAAAGATTCGCACGGGAAGCAGTAGTTTTAGAAGAATTGGGTGAAGGTAATCAACAGATTCCTAAATTATACGCTTATTTTACCATTAATGAGCAATTTTATTTAGTTCAAGAGTTGATTATCGGAGAAACTTTAAGTAAAAAACTCCAATTACAAGGCGTGCAAAGTGAAACTTTCGTGCGAAAATTCCTGGTGGATATTTTGCCTGTTTTGGATTATGTCCACAGCAAAAAGATGGTACATCGAGATATTAAACCCGACAATATTATTGTCAGGGAAAGAGACGGAAAACCTGTTTTAATTGATTTTGGCGCGGTGAAAGAAACGATGGGAACTATCATAAATTCTCATGGTAGTACCAGCAGTTCTATTATTATTGGAACTAGTGGTTTTATGCCTGCTGAACAAGCGGTGGGTAGACCTGTTTATGCTAGTGATTTATATAGTTTAGGGATGACAGCAATTTATTTATTAACTCGTCGGAGTCCGAGAATTTTGGATCTAGATCATCAAACAGGTGAGATTTTATGGCAACAATATGCGATGAATATTAGTCCTAGTTTGGTAACAGTTTTAAATAAGGCTGTTCAGTCTCATTGGCGCGATCGCTACCAAACCGCCAAAGAGATGTTAGCAGCATTACAATTAGACAATACTATTATACCTTCTACTGTAACTTTATTAGCGACTAATTCCCCGGAAAAAGTTAAAGAAACTCTGGCGCAAAATACTGCACCCATAGAGCAAATAAACCAAAAAAACCTGCTGATTATCGGTAGCATGATTATTTTCACATTAGTTAGTATACCGATAATCTATAAAGCATTTTTTAAGCCTATCCCCCAAGCAAATTTAAAACAAAGTATCGCTGTTACTCCGAGAATTAACTTTCCCAAAGATTACGATTTTAGTTGGCTTTCCCAAAGACAAGTTTCTGATGCAGATTTGTTTGACAAAAATGCTTTAGAATTAGATGTTTTGCGAAACTCAATTTTTGCCCGTTATGGAAGAAGGTTTAGAAGTAAGGAATTACAAAAATATTTTAGTAGTCAATCTTGGTATCGTCCAATTTATTCACCAGAAAGCTTTCCCGGTGATTTGTTAACACCTTTAGAACAAAAGAATGTAGCGTATATTTTAGAGTATCAAGAACGGAATGGGTTAAGGTGGGTGAAGTAGCGGAAAAGTTAAATTTGAGGTGTTTAATATTCAAGAATTTATGATAAAATTTATATAAATATTCTTGCTTTACAAGCAAGCAATTTGAGGTGAATTTATGGAAATTGAAAAAGTTTTCTATGAACGAAATATTATTCACTCAGATCCAGAAATAATGAGTGGTGTTCCAGTGTTTGTAGGTAGTCGTGTGCCATTACAAACTTTATTTGACTACCTGGAAGAAGAGGATGGATTGGAAGAGTTCATCGGTGATTTTCCCTATCTCAAACATCAGGCTATTCAGGTATTGCAAAATAGCAACTATTCCGGCTGAGGTTGCTGTTAAGATAGATGATGCGGGAATAGTTGTTCAGATTAGCCATTAGTGGGGTTCGGTGGCGATCGCCCTCACCTCGAAACCAATCATTTCCTCACAGATTTATCTGTAAATTTGTCGCAACTCATCAAGAGTATTTAAGGTTTTAATACCTTGGACGATCGCTTCTAATGTCGCCACATCTTCGATTTGTTCAATTTCAGGCATTAACTGTAAACCTTCCGTGCCAAATTTCAATTCTAAACCTAAAGCAATAGCTAAAAGTTGCCCTTGTCGTAAAGTTTGTTCTCTACCTTGTTCCACACCTTTTTGTAAAATTTCTTGGTACCAAGGAGATTCACGTAAAACTGCCATATCCCACCTCATAATTTGCTGAATTAAGGGAGTTTCTAAAACAAACGTAGCAAAAAATGCTAGCAAAGATTCTAAATCATTTAACTGTTGATCGGTTCGTAAAACCTGTAAAGCTTGTCGGACTTTCGATTCGTTACCACCACCTTGGAGTATGGGAACAAAAGGAATTAAAGAAGGAATAGGTTGTTGAAAAACTAATTCTGCGTCTACTTCCCAAAGGTTAATTACTCGATAGTCTTGTCGCGCTTGTAAACCTCTGAATTGAGATTCATAGCGAGTGGAGATAGTGACGGAAGAACTGGGTGGTAGGATGTTGATTAAAACTGGGTAAGTAGGTTTATTGTAACGTTCTTCTGCTAAAGCTGCATACGCTCGCATTCGCAGCGGCATTTCAGCTTTATAGCGCAATTGTAGTTCATTGAGTACGAGAAATTCGCCATCTTCAGGAGTGTAGGCGCGGACTAAAACATCACTTTCACGACTTACCCATTGAAATTCGGAGGTGATGATATCTCTAACTTGAACATTGGGAATTTGTGTTACCCATTTTACCCATTGTTCTGGGGCTAGGCTGATTAGGCGTTTGCTGCCGATGTCTGCTTTTTTAGACATAAGAATGGGGGAGTTGATTGGTTAAGGGGAGGGAGTGCGATCGCGCCATTTGGGTTAGGTAACAACTTGAGAGTTGGTTATCCCATAGCTGATTGCGTGAGTTGGGTATGTATAAAGTAGACTGACCATTAGCTGTTTGAGAGAAAGATAAGCGAGGCTTACATCCTTAAGCAGGTATCCATTTCAGTATTTTAATTAAAAAAATATTAAATATTTATTTCATATAGAAACGAGATTTATATTGATTATTAGGTAAAAATAGTTACCTGTCTTAAATAGCCAGACTTTTGTAAAGATTTATAAAAAATTCTGTCTTTCCGCATAAAAATCGAAATCTCAACCCGATAGATAAACAGAAGCAAGTCTCTTACCTAGTGGTAATCCCCTATGATGCCAGACGGTAGTTGATTTTGCTCTGCTTAATTAAATAACATTCGCGATCGATAACAGTTGAAACCAGGAGCAAATCTATGACACAACAGCCAAAAAATAATCCAATTGTTCAAGATACAACAAGTAGCAAAATTACGAGAAAAGAACCTGAATTACCTCCTACTCTGATCGAATCTTGGATTGTTTGGGAATTTGCCGCAGTTATACAAACAACTGGAATAATATTTGATACAGGAGCTTTACACGATTTACTAAAACAAGAAATGGTAGCACAAAAAGTGCCAATAGATATTTGTTATTCTGACAAAGCTGGTTGGATTATAGAAGGTTTAGTCGGTAGCAAAATTGATCTAGATCTGCGACCGAGAGTTGTAGCCACTCTCGGCGGAAAATCCCTACATAAAAATATGAAGTTTATCGCGGGTATTGATTACTTTGGTACAAAATGGGCTGATATCCAAATGATGATGATCGTACAGCCTGAAAAAATGGAATACCCAGATCAACCCGAAAGACCATTTTTAATTAATACTAAACCTCTAATTCCTAATGAAGCATTGGCTATTCTAGGAGCTATTGGTTTATGCTTGATAGTTTTGACTGGGGGGAATAGTGGTTTAATACTGCTGGGCATAATAGCAATTATGGCGGCAGGTATACTTTGGTTCCAATCAAATCAAAAAGTATTTGAAGCAATAAGTAAAAATGAACAAAATCAGCGTCAATATGAAAATAAATACGCTGCATGGCAAAGGGAGATTAAAAAGATTGAGCAAGCACAAGAGGAATTAATCAGAAATCGCTTATCCAGAAGCTTTCAATGGGATGATTTGAGAGTTCTGCATAAAGTTATGACACTTTCTGTAATCAAAATTATCCAGGAAAATCTAATTAAGCAAGGAGCAAAGGTTGAAACATCTGTAGAATCAACTAAAAATGAGGAAATCATTCCAGAAAGTAAGAAGAATATGTTCGACGAATTTTAAGAATTAAATTTTGACGGGTCTTAAGGCATATCTATGATCATAACTCATATACCTACACTCAGCTA
>JBAVZX010000005.1:0-7667 GCA_049589015.1 Phormidium sp.
AACATTCTCAGAAAAGTAGCCAGCAATCTAAGCTTAGACTTAGGCTTACTGGGTAGACGGTCTTTGACAACCGTAGCGAGAGTTAGACTTTGGGTTCTTCCCAAATCCCCTCTGTCCGCAGAATCTCAGTGTCTTTAGACCTGAGAGTGTCAATTTGTTGTAAACTACAATCGGCTATCTACGCCACAAGTAAAGGTTTGTGTTTCTTGGTTAAACTTTGTTAACTTGAGTTTTAATCTAGAAGCAGGTGTGTCTGTCCGATGTTGTAATGCGGATTAGATGCAACAATATTTAGCAATAGTAAAACCCCAATAGTAACATTCACTGGGAGAGCAATTTCATGCGGGACGCAGTTACGAATTTAATTAGAAATTACGATGTTAGTGGTCGTTATTTAGACCGGAATGCTGTTGATTCACTGAAAGCCTATTTTGAAACGGGTACGGCTAGAGTAGCTGCTGCTGCGGTGATTAATGCTAATGCAGCTGAGATCGTTAGACAGGCAGGTTCTCAATTATTCGATGAATTGCCAGAATTGATTCGTCCAGGTGGAAATGCTTATACCACTCGTCGTTATGCAGCTTGTCTACGGGATATGGACTATTATCTCCGTTATGCTAGCTATGCGCTAGTTGCCGGGGATACTGATGTATTAGATGAGCGTGTTTTGCAAGGTTTGCGGGAAACTTATAATTCTCTGGGTGTACCAATTGGGCCAACGGTGCGCGGTATCCAAATGATGAAGGATATTGTTAAGGGATTAGTGGAAGCTTCTGGGATTCAGAATACTTCGTTTTTAGATCAGCCTTTTGATCATTTGACTCGCGAATTTAGCGAACAGGATGTCTAGATTCGACGGTTGAAATTGTAGTTAGAAAAATTAGCGATCGCACTTTTTCCCTAATTTCCTGAAAGGGGGGGAGAGTGCGATCGCTTTTTGATTGAACCGCGAAGACGCGAAGTAAGAGAAAAGTTAGATATTTTTTAACAGTAAAAACTTAATTTAAAAAGTTTATTTTTTCAATATGTCTTGTGCAATTTTAATTGCTGTTTTCGCTCCTTATTTTGTTGGCTGCGGCAAAGCAAAGTAAGTACAGTGGAAAAGTCGTCTAATTTAGCAAAGACTTGATTTAAAGATTGATGTGATTGGTAAAAAATTGAATGTTATGTAGCGATCGCACTTTTACCCGCTATCATTAAAGCCAACAGTCTTTCATTAAATCTAGATGAGTTTGTTGGGGGGAACTTAAAAATGATTGCCATTGTCGTCACAATCAACATACTCATCGCTTTATTCAACTTTTACCTAGCTTGGCGAATTTGGCAAATCCGTAGATCGATCGCAGGTGCAACAAGAGCTATTCTAGCCGCCGATCGTAATACTTATAATGTGTTACACAGCGCACCAAAAACCATAATTGTTGGACAAAAAGGTACTAAGACGCTGCGAGAACAATACCAAAAACTAGAGATCCAACTGGAAAAACTGGGACAAGTCTTGGGCATACTCAACTTTACCCAACAATTTTGGCGTAACCGCAGCAAAAAGAATCGGCAGCTGAAAAAGCTGCAAAAATCTTTGAGGAAATAGATATAATTGCTTAGTTTTGCTGAAAACTGCCAAATCTTTCCTACGGAATAATAACTTGGCATATCATACCAAACAGAAAAACCCGCCTAAAATGAGTTAAAGAATAGAGTAGCTAAAAAATGTCTGAGAATCGTTCAGGATCTTCGGGATCATTTATTGGTGGTATGCTACTGGGAGCAGCCCTGGGAACTATTACAGGCTTGCTCTTAGCGCCCCGCACCGGGAAAGAAACTCGCCATCTGCTGAAAAAATCTGCCGAAGCACTCCCAGAATTGGCAGAAGACCTTTCCAGTAGTGTACAACTACAAGCCGATCGCCTTTCTGACTCAGCAGTGCGTAACTGGGATAGCACCTTAACCAGACTTAAAGAAGCGATCGCCGCCGGAGTTGAAGCCACTGCTAAAGAACAGCAAAATATGCAACGGCAAGAAACTACCCCCTCCTCTGATCAACCCTTAGTTCAAGATTCTTTCACAGAGGTATACTCTAATTCTTATACCTCTGAGACGACAATAGTCAAAACAGACCCTAAATCAACAGGGATTGAACCAGAAGCCTAATAATTATTTAAACTAAAACTTTTGTGATTGACCCGTTATTTTGGCTGGGATTTTCTATTCTACTAGTTGCCGTTAGTCTCACGGCTGTTCTAGTAGCACTTTTGCCAGCAGTTCAAGAAATTGCCCGTGCTGCTCGCAGTATAGAAAAATTAGCTGATACTTTAAACAGAGAACTACCACCAACTTTAGAATCTATTCGCCTCACCGGAATGGAAATTAGTGAGTTAACAGATGATGTTACCGATGGCGTAAAAAGTGCAGGTCAAGTAGTCAAAAATGTCGATCAAACTATTAATACCGCTAAAACCCAAGCGAAAAAAGTTCAAGTTACTACTCGTAGTTTTCTCACAGGTGTAAAAGCTGCCTGGAAAACATTTAACCGTTCTAATAATAATATTCCCCCAAGTGGACATCGTTCTGTAGACCGCCTCCCACCTGGACAAAGAATGCCCTTGGATTTTCCTGAGCGATCGTCATCCTACCCCAACGAACCCTATCGCGCCAATTACCAACAGACCAACGAAAACTCCGAAACAGACGAAGAATAGGAGTCAATCAGTTAATGAACCCCTGCAACCTTTTTTCCATCATTGAAATAATGCTGGTAAAATGGCGTACTTTTAGAGTAAAGTAAAGAAGTGTAAAGAAATATTAGTTTTCTATTATCCTTTGATTAATAAAACTTCTTGGTAAATGTCCCAACCTGAGACTCCGGTAAAACAGCCAATGCAGCAAAAACCTTTCTTCAAAAGAGTTCTGGCATCCCTAGCAGCCTTCTTCCTCGCCTTATCAGTTTGGACAGTAGCACCTGCGGTAGCCCAAGCATACGAAAACCCAGAGTTGCTACCTACCATTCAAACCCCGATTATTGACCTTGCCAAAACCTTCACCGACATTCAGAAGGAAACACTAACAAAAGATATAGAAAATTTTGAAGCCGACACAGGCTGGAAACTTAGAGTATTAACACAATATGACCGCACTCCAGGTAGAGCAGTTAAAGAGTTTTGGGGCTTAGATGAAAAAAGCGTCCTTGTAGTTGCTGACTCCAGAGGCGGAAATATCCTCAACTTCAACGTTGGAGATGCAGTTTATCAACTCCTACCCCGGACTTTTTGGATTGAACTACAAACTCGCTTTGGCAACCTCTACTTTGTCCGCGAACAAGGCGAAGCTCAATCAATCATTCAATCCTTAGAATCAGTGAAAACCTGCTTAAATCAAGGCGGTTGCAACGTAGTTCCCGGTTTACCACGAGAACAGTGGATTCTGACCTTAGTTACCTCTATTGTCGGGGGAGTCGTATTGGGATTCGCGGCTCATCCCCGAAAACCAGGACAAATTGTGGCATGGCAATGGGCGTTAATTTTCGCACCTTTGTGGGGAATTTTGTTTATTGCCTTCGGAATTGGCCCTGTAGTTAGCCGCACTGCCGAATGGTTGCCCTTGCTGCGAAATGTTGCAGGATTCATCATTGGAGCTTTAGTTGCTTACCTGACACCTGCGGTTGGTTCTCCTTCGGAAGCTTCCAGCAGCCGCTAAACTTTTAGCTTCTATTCTCCATATTTCACTGACAAGGACGCAGAGAAGGCAAAAGATAATTTTGTATTCTTTGCGTCCTAGTTTTATGCTTTAACTGATTAACGTAGAAACTTGTTTGTAGTGACACTTTAGTTGTTAATCAGACAACTAAAGGACTAAAGTCCTTACAACCAACTTAAACTATGCTTTAATCAGTAGGAGCTTCGGGGGCAGTTTCTCATGGAATGGCATATTACAGATGCCCAAAGTTTAGCAATTATCGATCGCGAAATCGGCGAACACATCTTTTCCCCAGCAGAATACGAAATTGTTCGGCGGGTAATCTATGCCACAGCTGACTTTGAATATAAATCGTTGATTCGTTTCTCAGAAAGAGCCTTACAAGCAGGCGCAGCCGCTTTAGCCGCCCGCACTACCATAGTCGTAGATGTACCAATGGTACAAGTTGGCATTACACCAATCATCCAAAGCACTTTTGCCAACCCGGTTTACTGTAGCATGGACGCATTAACGCGCCCCCAAAAAGAAAGAACCCGTGTAGCTTGGGGAATTGAAACTCTCGCCAAACGCTATCCAGAAGGAATTTTTGTCGTTGGTCATGCTCAAACGGCTCTCTCTTCCCTGGTAGACTTAATCGAAAAAGAGGAAATTCGACCAGCTTTAGTAATTGGTACACCCGCAGGTTTTGTTGATGTAGATGTAGCTAAAGATAGATTACAAGATTCGCTCATTGCCCATATCCGCACTGAAGGACGGAAAGGAAGTGCCGTAGTTGCAGCCGCAATTGTTAACGGATTAGTAGAATTAGCTTGGCAAGCTTATGGGCAAGAGGGTGCAGTGGGAGTTCACTAAAATTGAGATAGATTAGTACTTAAATTCAGTACTTACGCAACGAGGCTCAAAACCCCAGTTTCTGCGTCAACATTGTGCATCTAAACCCGAAATTTAGCCTAGAAACCGGGTTTTTTTGCCCAAATCCTAAAATTCTTGCTTTTTGAATTTCACCCTCCCCAAGAGAGATAAATTTATGTCTTACTACTGGTTGTCTTATTTAATTCTGATTCCAGGAGCCTTACTCATGTTCTGGGCACAGAGTCAAATCAAAGGAACTTATTACCGCTACTCTCAAGTTCGTTCTAGCATGGGCATGAGTGGCGCAGAAGTGGCTCAGGCTATTTTAGCGAAAATGGGAATTTATGATGTTTCAGTCGAACCAGTAGCCGGAGAACTTACAGACCATTATGACCCCAGCGCAAAAGCTGTTCGTCTGTCTCAAGGAATTTATGGCTCTGATTCTTTAGCAGCTGCGGCAGTAGCTGCTCATGAATGTGGTCATGTGCTACAAGACAAGCAAGGCTATAAATTCATGAATTTACGTGCTTCTTTAGTTCCAGCTGCTAATTTAGGTTCTCAACTTGGCCCATTCTTAGTGATTATTGGACTTTTCCTCAGTTCAATGGGTACAATTTCTTCATTGTTTATCAATATTGGAATTGTCCTATTTCTGGGTGTAATTGCTTTCCATGTTGTCACGTTACCTGTAGAGTTTAATGCGTCTAGCCGTGCGCTCAAACTAATTAATCAGATGGGAATTCTTCAAGGAGAAGAGAATAAAGCAGCTAAAAAAGTTTTACAAGCAGCAGCTTGGACTTATGTAGCAACTGCTTTTTATGCTGTTTTACAATTAATTCAACTTCTCTTAATTTCCCGGAGCCGTAATTAACGATTAATTGATCCTTGTGATGACTTTATTCGTTGACTTTGTTTCAGGAACGACTGAAGTCGTCACAGCAAACTTTTTACTTTTAAGTGATTACCAATCATTAACTCTTCTGGGTTTTTTGCGTTGCTTTACAGGTCGCATTTCGGGGGATTCTGTTTCTTCCTCAACAGGTTCTCTTCTTTTGTTTTGCCTTTCCATTTTTTCAGATTTTTCAAACTTATAACTGAGTTCAGCAAATTCTCTTCTTTGTACATAAGGATAATCGCTTACCCATAAATCAAGGTCAGAAATATAAATGTCTGTGACTTTGTTAATGATGGCTAAATCAGGTTTATTAGACATTACCAACATTTCAGCAGCTTGACCTCTTCTTAGAGATTTATGAATTCGTTTGAGGGGAACTTGTAAACTACTAGAAAAACCTGTATCATCACCAACTTCTATATTTAACCTTTTTTCGCGGTTTTCGACAATTACTAATTCGCCTCGTTTGTTAACATTCTGTTCTTTTCCTACTATTTCTTCAGTGATGTATAAATCCCAAACTTCACCTTTCCAAAAGCCACTGTATTTGTATTTGCGACACTGATAATTTCTTAAGCTGGCGTGAAAAATAGGCCCCCATAAAAAATAGGAAGCAGTAAAGATACCACTTAATAGCACCAAAGCGCCATATTCGGGCCCAAAAAGAGTAATTTCAAGCCACCAAATTAACATAGCCATGACTAAGGAGATTAGTAATCGCAGGATAAATTCAGATGGCTTACCCCAATAATATTTGTATTGACTTCCTGTAGCCAGGAGAGGGATTAGTTGTTCAAATTTTTCGCGGGTGATGGGAATGAGCATAATTATTAAGTATTGATTGACACTCTCACCGCCAAGCTACGCTGTGGCGGGAGATTCTTGCTTCAGCGAGTGACCTTGCTTAATCGCTGTTTCCAGGTTTAAGTAGAGGGTCGTCTCTCCACAAGCGTTAATTTCGCTATGCCCTAGCGTATTGGATACATAGCCAAGTATTTGCAGCGCCTTGATTAAGATATTGATTGCAGCATTTTCATCTCTGTCTAAAACCACCCCACACTTACAAAAATGGGTACGAACTGACAGGGACTTTTTCACTGTTGCTCCACAACTAGAACAATTTTGGCTGGTGTAGTGAGGCGGTACTGCAATAGCAACCTTGCCAAACTTGAGAGCGAAATATTGTATCCACTCCCTAAATTGTGACCAAGAAGCATCACTAATTGACTTAGCTAGATGACGGTTTTTCACCATGTTTCGCACTTTTAGGTCTTCAAAAGCCACAATGTCGCTAGACATTACTACGCACCTTGCTGTCTTAACCGCAAAGTCTTTACGCTGCCTTGATACCTTTAAATGCTGCCTACCCAATCGGTTAATTGCTCTTTTTCTGTTATTTGAACCTTTAACCTTTTTGGAAACTCGACGTTGCAACCGCTTCAACCTCTTCTCTGCTTTTCTCAGGTAACGTGGATTATCTACCTTATTTCCTTCACTATCGGTGTAGAAATGATTCAATCCCACATCTAATCCGATATTTCTACCTGTTGGTTCTAAGGTTTGCTTAACATCCACGCTAATACAGAACTGGCAATAGTATCCATCTGCTCTTTTGACTAATCGCACTCTTTGAATTTGCTCTATTTGGTAAAAGTGCAAATCGTGAGTTCCGATTAATTTGAAAGTACCCATCCCTTTCTTGTCGGTAAGGGTGATGGTTTTCCTGTCATCAGAAAGCTTCCATCCCGACTTTTTGTATTCAACAGAGCGTTGATTCTTTTTGAATTTAGGGAAACCTTTCTTTCCGGGGGCTTTCTTCTTGCAGTTGTCAAAGAAACGAGAGATTGCAGCCCAGCATCTTTCTGCTGATGCCTGTCTAGCTGTCGAGTTGAGTTCCGACGCAAAGGAAAACTCTTTGGCTAATCTTGCAGTATATTTATTCAGGTCGTAGCCACTTAAGCCCTTATTATCCATCCAATGTCTTAAACATTTATTGCGGATGAATTGAGAAGTGCGAATCGCTTCATCTATCGCCTGATACTGCTTCGTTTTTCCTTTTAGCTTGAACTCGTAGACTATCATGGTTAATCGACCATTACACCAATTTTATTGTAGCACAGTCTTACAAAAATGTCGATTCGCTGCACTCAGTCTGAGGAACGCTGGTCGCAATTCATCTCCCGTTAAACTGCGTTGTAACGGGAGTCTTCTTGCTCCATTGAGATAA
>JBAVZX010000006.1:0-6553 GCA_049589015.1 Phormidium sp.
GATTGTGGGCACAACTGGTGCTTGGGAAATCCCGTTGTTTTCAAAGATTTCTTTGCTGGCAAATTCAGTTAAATCAATAACATTTACCCCATCCAAGAATTTGGCGATGGGAATATTTATTTCCAACCTTGGTTCACTGCTGAACCTCTAATAATTGCTAGTATCCTATCTCCATCTTGAACTAGGTAAGTTATCCGCTTGGCAGTAATGGAGATGCTGGTTCCTGTGCCATTGTAGGCGTTTAGGTGCGATGATTGTTTGTATATCAACCTGTGATAGTCATTATTCTCAATACCCATAAAAACACCTGTGAGGCAGTTCATTGTCTAACTAACTTAATTATTCTACAAGGAATTTTAACTTACTTTCTGCACTTCAAAATGTCAATAGTCTGACAAAAGTCAATGATGCTGTGTTAAGTTTTGTGACAAAAAAGTGAGGAGCGATCGCCAAATTTACATAAGCGATTACCTCAAGGACTTACGTAACTGGCGCGGCGATTGACATTGAGAATTACCTCTCTATTACCCAGTGGTAAATCTTTTACTAAATGCCTTTGATTTTGGTGTAACCGAGGACTTGTTTGACCATAGTTATCTTAGCATTTCTCTAATAATTTAACACAGTAAGTACGGAAGAACCGTTTTGTCCCAGGCTCAAGTTTTATCAGCTATTCTTTTTTATTTTGTGTGAACTTAATAGCTGTGTACTGCTCATATTGTGCAATATTAATCTAAGCCATTATATTTTTGCATCATTATGTTCCTAATCACATCCTCCTCCTTAAGAAATAAAAAGCCCCAGTCCATTAAGCCAGTTGTCAGTTCAACAGTAACAAATAAAAATTTATTAAGTTTTTTTTCTATTTGTTGTTTTTTGAGTTTAAGTATTGTATCAACAGCATTAAAACCTAAACCAGTTTTAGGTGCAGAAACAATTTTTATATCTTATGGGCCTTTAGACTTTTCCTTGCCAGTAAGTTCTTTAGAAAAATTTGCTAAAACTGGGGAAATTGATCGAGATTTAAGTTTTTATGCTAGGTTCCTCAAAGAAGATGGTTTAGCCAATTTGCGGGAATTTTTGCAAAGACGTTTAGATGTTAGTCCTGTAGTGGTATCCCAATTAACTTATACACCAATTGGAGAACAAATACTGCAAAGATTAGGAACAGTGATTCGCACAGAAAGGGGATTAGATGGTTTCTACGCACTGCGAGCAGCTTTAATTTTAGGTGCTGCTGACCCAGAAGGGATGACGATGATTAATATTATGCGAAAGTTTCCTACGCCGGGAATTCGCATGAGTGCTAATCAATTATTGCAATTACAAAGACAATTTACCATACTTGTTAATTACCAAAGATCATCTGTACTTGCAGTTTCTCAAGCAGCAGAAAAAGAAGCAGAATCAATTCCTAAAATTCCCTTGCCTGGTGATTTCCAAAAACCAGGAAAATTTCGCTTTTTCCAACGTACATTACAATTAACTCGAAATCGTAAACCTTTAGGAGGAATTAATTCTCAACATAGCTTTCGCGTTGAATTGTACATCCCGGAAGGTTTATCTCAACCTGCGCCAGTGGTGGTAATTTCTCATGGTTTAGGTTCTGATCCAAAGGCATTTGCTTATTTAGGAGAACATTTAGCTTCTCATGGTTTTGTGGCTGTTTTACCGCAACATATTGGTAGTGATGCGGTAATGAGACAAGCTTTACTTTTAGGAGTAGCTAGAAGCAGTGTCAATCGCATGGAATTTGTCGATCGACCATTAGATATTAAGTATACTCTCGACGAATTAGAACGTTTATCCCGATCGGAATTAGGTGGAAAAATTAATCTGCAACAAATTGGGGTAATTGGGCATTCTTTTGGAGGTTATACTGCTTTAGCATTGGCTGGAGCTAAATTAAATCAAGCACGCATAGCGCAAGAATGTAACAGTGGAGAAATCAGCCTCAATGCTTCTTACTTTTTACAATGTTTAGCAGCTGATTTGCCCCCAGTGACTGAGAATTTAAGTGAGCCAAGAATTAAAGCTACGATCGCACTTAATCCCTTAACTAGCATAGTTTTTGGCCCTGAAGGTATGGGTGATATCCAAATTCCTACCATGATTTTGGGTGGGAGTGCTGATATTATTACTTCGGTAGTTGAAGAACAAATTCAACCTTTTATTTGGATGAAAAATCCCGATAAATATCTATCAGTTGTTATTCCCAGCGGACACGCTGCTGCCGATCAATTTGATGGTGTCGATCAAGAACCAAAACCGAACACTTTGGGATGGTTATTGTCTGGCCGAGATCCTAAGTTAGCACGAGATTATATTAAAGGCTTAAGCCTAGTTTTTATGCAAGCTTATCTCAATGGTCGTTCAGAATATAAAGATTTTCTTAATGCAGCTTTTGCTCAATCTATTAGTCGGGAACCGCTTACAATAAATCTAATTCGTTCTTTAACTCCCGAACAATTAGAACAAGCTTTTGGTAGAAAACCGCCCATGCCGATCATTCCTGAACCTGTAAATGTTGAGCGCGGTAGGCGGTAATATGTTAACCCAAGTTCTAGTTATTCAAAAATCCGGTTTTTCAGGTAAAATTTACCATTAGCTGCAACTTACCAAGACAAGAAACCAGGTTTTTAGCTGCTCAAAGTTTTATAACTAGCAACTTGAGTTATCTTAGCTAAATTACTGTTTTAAAATCACTTTCACCAAGTTAGGAGTAAAAAAATGGAGATCGATCGCCCTAATGCTCAAGAACCAACTGCTGAAGAGTTACAAAAACTAGAAAGGCTCAAAGATATCATTGAAAGAGCAATGGCAGATGGCAAAATTACTTCTGATGAATATCAAAGAATTAAATCAGAAATTTATGCTCAAGGCAAAAGTTCTGCCGATCAATTTTATCGGGAAATTGAACTGTACAGAAGTTTAGTTCAAGAAAAGCTAGAAAAAGGAGAATTAGAGTACGAAGCGCCAGGAATGTAATCCATTAATAACGCACCGTCTCACCTCATCGGTGCGTTATTAACTTATCCTAAATATTTAGTTAACTATCGTTGCGTCATGGTAGAATTGTGCAGCCAAACAAGTTAAATTTTTCCTGCCTTCTTTGGGATAGGTTAACTACAAATGCTGAAATTACTGGAATCAAATTCTTCTCCCCCAAGTGTGCGGCGCATTGCTACAGAAATGCGGATAATTGGCTGGACTGGGTTTTGGTTACAATTGTTTTTTGGGTTTATTCCGGTTGCTTTCGCCGTATTTTTTCTGTTTATTCCCCGAAATACGACTAAGTTAGGTGGCACTGGAAGTATAGCTTTCTTTTTTGGTTATGCTTCACTAATTGCCCTAGTTTTCACTATCTATTGGTGTTATCGTTATACCAGAATTGGACAAAAATTAACAAATCCTGACTTACGTCCTTCTCGATTTGAAGTGAGTCGCACTTTGTCAATTGGCTTACTGGTGAATTTAGCCGGAATGGTTTTTGCGGTAATTGTGGCAATGTATCAAGTAAATAATTTGTTGGTTAAGCTACTATCTTTACCTCAAGGATCAACTACCATATTTAATCCTGCTCAGGGCGGATCTGTGGTGGCAAGAGTACCAATTACACCTTTACAAATGATGGGATTGCAAGCAGTAATTAGTGCGATCGCAGCTGAAATCATCGGCTTAATTGTCGCCCTTTGGCTACTACATCGAGTCAACCAACGCCCAGCTATGGAAGTTAAGGAAAACTACTACGATGAATGAAGCACCGAACAATAGTATTTGGCAACAACTCAGTAACTCATCGCGAGTTCGCTCTTTATTGATGTTTTTGCTACTGTTTATTTGTGGTTGGGCATTTGTACAGTTAATCACTTACTTTAGTACGCTGATTTTTGTGTTTACTACAGCCTCAATTGCCGCAGCTTTACTTAATTATCCAGTTAATTGGTTGTCTCGGTTAATTCCCCGAAAATTAGCAGTATTAGTAGTTTTTCTCGCTAGTTTGTTACTGTTAACAACTTTTGTAGTCACTCTCGGTTTAGAAATTTTAAATCAGGGACAAGGATTGGTAGAAAAAATTAAAGAATTTATCGACACTGCTGAACCTACTATCCCACCATTAAGAAACTTGAAATTAGAAGAAAATATTGATAGAATTTTGCAAACCCTCCAGACAGGCTTAGTTACTGGCTTAGGTTTTTTACAATCTTTATTTTCCAATTTTCTGCTGTTTATCATTATTGCTGTCATTTGTTTATATATGTTATTTGATGGCAGTAAAATTTGGCACGGGGTTTTAAAATTGATTCCTTTGGATGTGCGCGATCGCTTTGCCTACAAAACTCAAAAAAGTTTCTTAGGCTTCTTTCGCGCCCAACTAACCTTAATGGCATTTCTCACCATTGCCAGTTTATTAGTCTTCGGTATTTTAGGAACCAGATATTCCTTAATTTTGTCCCTAGTTATTGGAATTATGGACGCAATACCGGGAGTTGGTGCAACATTGGGAGTGCTTATAGTCACCACATTAGTCCTATCTTCCCAAGGCTTTTGGATGGCTGTAAAAGTTTTAGTAGCTTGTATAATATTACAGCAAATTCAAGATAACTTTATCTCTCCCAAAATTATGAAAGATTCTCTGGATTTACATCCAGTCCTGTTATTTTTTGCCATATTTGTCGGCGAAAGAGTTGCTGGAATCTTAGGAATTTTTCTTTCTATTCCCATTGCTGCCATGATTGCAACTTGGACTGATGAAAAAGATTTTGTTGAACCAGAATTAGACCCTCAATTAGAAGCAAAACCAACATTAGAAAAATAAACTTAGATCTTGCAGCAAGGGAGGTAGAACCTCCCAGACCTCGTTCCCAGGTTGAACCTGGGAACGAGAAAAACGAGAAAAACGAGAGAATGAAGAATCCTCGCGCCTTTCGATCTAAATATTGCGAGATGAGGAAATTTTAGTTTACCGATCGCCATAATAGTTCATTAACCCGAATTTTAGTGGCTGAAATTACAGACTTTTATTATATACTGGAAATTTTTCAAACATATTACCCATAATCAAGAAAAGCATCTTTAAAATCGGGAGGTAGTTAACTCTCGAAAAAAATGATCAACCCAGGAATTAAGCTTCTAGAACTATATATTCCACTCTCAGGAGGAGTGTTTTTGGGATGGTTTCTCGGACGCATCCTTCCGAAAAAATCACCGATTTATTTAGGAAAATTTCTGTTTTGGATTGGCGCACCACTTGGGATTTTTGCCTTTTTGCGCCGCGCCAATTTATCTGGGCCAGTATGGATTGCCCCATTAGTATCTTGGACAGCGATTTTATTAGGAGCCGGACTTGCTTGGACTTGGCTAAAAATTAATCAACTACAGGGAAAATCATCCAAAAATGTTGGCAGCAAACCGAACCAAGGCAGTTTTCTTTTAGCATCAATGGTGGGAAATACGGGATATTTAGGTTATCCCGTCACCTTGGCTTTACTGGGACAACAATACTTTGGCTGGGCATTATTTTACGACCTTTTAGGCAGCATGGTAGGTACTTATGGCTTTGGTGTTGCCTTAGCTGCGCGGTTTGGCATGGGAGTTACCAGTTACGAACAAGTCGCCATTGCCGTAATTAAAAATCCCGGTTTGTGGAGTTTAGGATTTGGACTCGCCTCACGAAAAATCCCGTTCCCCGATGTTGTAGAACTAATTCTACAAATTATTGCTTGGACAGTAGTTGGTTTGTCTTTAATACTTATCGGGATGCGGTTAAGTCAACTAACTTCTTTGCGGGGATTGTCGCAAATCTCTGTTAGTTTGTGCATTAAAATGCTGCTAGTTCCTTTAGTTTTGGGTGTATGTTTAACAATGCTGGGGATGACAGGTTCTCCCCGGCTGGTTATGGTGTTGCAAATGTCCATGCCGCCAGCTTTTGCTACTTTAATTTTAGCTGAGGCTTACAATCTCGATCGCGAATTAGCCGTAACCGGAATTGCAGTTGGCAGTGCAGGACTTTTCTTTACCTTACCTTTGTGGCTCTGGTTGTTTGGAGTTTAACTCTGCATTATAATTAGCAACTAACTCCGCCAAATCCATATTTTCGTAACGTTCAAACGGCTGATGTATCCAAGGATTATCCGGCAAATAATCCACATAATAATTCGGCGCAACTACAGAGCAATCCTTATACCAAAGTACAGCTGTGCGAACTTCTTTGACTTGTTCGCTAAAATTCTCCTTCAGCCAAATCACACTTTGTTCTAAAGTCACTCCAGAATCAACCAAATCATCAACTAACAAAATATGACTACCTAAATCAGAAGTAGTCATGGTGATGTGACTGGAAAAAGTTAAAGCACCACGCACTCGATTATCTTCGCCACCATAAGAAGAAGCAGCCAAAATCGCTAGGGGTAAGCGATAAATGCGCGAAAGAGTATCTCCAATTCGCAATCCACCCCTAGCAAGGCAGACTATTTGGTTAAATTGCCAGTTGGACTGATAGATTTTTACAGCCAACTTTTCGATATTCGTGTTGTAATCGGACCAGGAAACG
>JBAVZX010000007.1:0-3252 GCA_049589015.1 Phormidium sp.
GCGTCAAGCTGTGCGCTTTGGCAAGGAGTTTTGGGTGCAGAATTATGAAAATGCAGTTTCCAGTCTTAAGGATGCTAAATTTAATGCTCGAATTTATTCGCCAATTGAATTTTAAAATCACCCAAAAAATCACCCATAAATCAACCAAATCCCTGCCAAATTTTGATGGTTTTATCAGAACTTGCGCTAACAAGTAATTGACCATCAACACTCATTGCTAAAGCATTCACTGCACCAATATGCTCATTCAAAGTAAACAGTAATTCTCCGGTTTCTAAGCGCCATATCTTAATAGTTTTATCGCTGCTGGCGCTAATCACAGTTTTCCCATCAGGACTAATTTCTACAGCATTTACATACCCAGAATGTCCCGAAAAAGTCCTAATTAATTCTCCGGTTTGTAAATTCCACAATCTAACTGTTTTGTCCTTACTTGCACTAGCAAGCATTTCTCCATCAGGACTAAATGCTACAGAATAAACTGAATTAAAATGTCCATAAAGAGTGTTAACTAATTCTCCGGTAGCTAACTTCCAAAGTTTAATTTGGTTATCTAAACCGCCAGTAGAAATTAATGTCCCTTTAGGATGAATCGCTATTGCCTTAATCATCCCCGCAGAAGCAAAGAAAGTGCGAATTGGCATCCCATTTTTTAGCCGCCATAATTTGATAGTTCGGTCATCACCACCACTAACTAATATTTGTCCATCTGGACTAATTGCAACTGCATTCACATCTCTAGAATGTTCGGTTAAAGTTTGAATTAAAGTAGCAGTGTGTAAATTCCAAAGTTTGATTTTTTCATCATCGCTACCACTAACAAGAATTAAGCTATCAGGACTAATAGTTAGACAATTAACAGCCTTTGTATGTCCTGATAAACTATTTAAAAGTTCTCCTGTTTGGGAACTCCAAACTTTAATTTGGTCATCTAAACCACCGCTAGCAATCACCTGTTTATTGGGACTTATAGCTACCGCCATTACCCAAGAAGTATGTCCATTTAAGGTATTCACACATCGCCAAATTCGCTTTGCAGAATTGGAATTTGGCGGCAGAGAAACAGGGGGAGGCGTTATCGGACGGCGTGTATTTCTTACCGAAGAAACAGGTGTTTTAGTAATATTTAAACGTCCTGAAACACTAGGATTAGGTGCAGGTTGTCGGGAAACCGGAAGCGGAGGGGTAAAGGTTGGTGGTTTAGCAGGTGCCGGATTTTTCGGAGTATCGGCTTGCCAACCAACAACATTTAAATCTTGCAATATTATATCTGCTGATTGATAACGTTCATTCACCCAATCTTTGAGCATTTTATCTAGAATTTGGGCTAAGTTATCGCTAACATCTGATCCTTTTTTACGTAAATAATCGCGCCAAATCCACTGACCATTTAAAGGATTATAAAGGCTATCCGGCTTAACTTGGGTCATTAAATAAATACAGGTTGCACCTAAACTATAAATATCACTAGCGGGAAACACTTGTCCGTTCCGCAATTGTTCTAATGGTGCATAACCTTCTGTACCAATTTTAGTTCCTGGTTGAGAGGCAGTACTTTCGGTAATTTGTTTAGCAATGCCAAAATCTATTAACACCAATTTTCCATCACTTTGGCGGCGAATAATGTTAGTTGGTGTAATATCACGGTGAATTACTTGTCGTTCGTGAACGAACTTTAATACAGATAAAATATCTTGTAAGACTTCCCGAACTTTTTCTTCATTAAATGCTCCCTGTTGTAGCAATTCTTGGTATAAATTTTGCCCTTCAATAAACTGTTGTACTAAATACAAACGTTTATCTTGTTCAAAGTAAGCTAACAGAGTCGGAATTTGGGGATGTACTCCTAATTCATGTAGTCTATATGCTTCTTTGTTAAAAAGTTCGATCGCTTTTTCTTGAGATTTTGTTCCTTGGGATTGTACGGAAAATTGCTTGATCACGCAGCTAGCATTTAACATATCTTCATCAGCTGCGAGATAGGTTCTACCAAACCCTCCCTGTCCGATCGGTTTAACTACTCGGTAACGGTTTCTCAGCAGTGGTTCTAGTTTGCTACCGCAGTTTTGGCAGACCTTTCTACCTGGAGGATTCAACGGCTGTTTACAATTGGGGTTAAGGCAACATATCATAATTGGCAACGCACCCGCAGGCTTAATTTTTTTCTAGTTAGCAGGTTTTTCTGTCTCGATACTATCTTTTTTGGGGAGTTTTTTCTTGAGGCGATCGCTTCAGTTCCATTACGCCTTGCCTAAAACCTAACACCACCAAAATATTAGCGAGTGTTAAAAACACCTCCGCGCCACCATGTAACCAATCAACATTTGCCAAAGCCTCACCATAAACTATTTTTGCGTAAATTCCCGCTGGAATGGTGACACCGACAAACACCAAGGTCATATAAAACCCAATTAAACCTAAACGTGGCATTTGTTGGGAACGAGTAATAAACCACAAGAAACCCAAATAGGGAAATAGTGACACAATAAACAGGGTGTCTTTAGAAATCATAGTCCTAATTTATGAGAAGATTGCTTGTTATCCTGACTTCCAGGTGTTTTTACCATAGCAGATTTAGCACTTCGCCAAATCAACCAACCAGCTACCAATAGAGTAAAATTTCCCAGTACCGTCGTCGAAGCTTGCAGAGTTACCAACCATTCCAGAGACTTTGGGTTATCAAAGTAGTGCCAAGTGCAAGCACACATCGCACTCACTAAAGCTGGCAGCATCCCAATAGACAAAGCATACCATGCTCGGTTCTTCGTGAGTTCACCATAAGTCCAAATTAACCAAATTGCCGCCATCCACTCGATAACGCTGGAAACGTGAATGATCCAAGTAGGAATTGAAAGTACGTGCATGAATCAAAAACAAATAAAATTTATTTTATCGTCTTAAGCTCACCTATATCCTTAATAAATCAGCAAATTATTTTAGCTGAGTTGGCCCAAACAACAACAAGGCTCTCAGCTAGTCTTCTATCCAGATGATTCAAACCCTGAAACTAAGCCGGAACCTTGATTTCCCGTTCCATGCCTGGATCATCCAAGTCGATCGTTAATTGCAACGGATTATGAAATTTAATCCTGGCTCCAATCACTTCTGCCTGTTCCTCACTTAAATCTTCCATGTAACCGCCCTTCTCTAATTCAGCTTCTCTTAAACTATCAAAAGGCCCAAAATAATAGATGCAGCTAGGTTTACTGGTAACAATCTCCAACCACCAATACATTTTGTGATCTCCCTTTC
>JBAVZX010000008.1:0-1953 GCA_049589015.1 Phormidium sp.
CCAGCAAAAGCTTCCCAAGCTTTTTGAAACAAATTTCTGGTATCCGCCGCAATTTCCAAAGGATTGATTAATTCTGGATTAATTCCGTGACGGCGAATCTCTTCCGAAAGTAGAGTTTCTGTCAACGACCAAGCTTGAGCACTGGCTAAGGTCAAATTCTGCATCAATTTATTTGCAGTTTTCCGCCGACCTATTCCAGAATTTACTTCTTCCTGGCTCTCATTTTTTGTTCGTTCCTGAGAATGATCGCGAGTGACTGAAAGGTAATATTTTTTTGCCCACAGCACCGCCAGAGAATGATAATTCGATTCTAATGATTGATGTTGGGAAGTGGGAACACTACCGGACTGAACTTTAAATGATGTAGATGTCAAAGGATGAGTCATCTTTTTTCGTTTAATTTTGTAAAAATTGTTTAAAACTACCCGCTAACGAGCTTTTATGCCTGATTTTGCAATCCAGACTTTATTAAACTAAGTTAGACCCCTATTTTCTAGAGCAGAGTACTTCAGCAAAAAATTATGGAACAGGGTTCGGATTTTACTGAATCTTCATACTCAGAAATGCTAAAGTATGAAAAGTATGATGTATTTTTACGTAAAAGTAAAACAGTTTGTTTACGAAAGTTAACTTTAACGAAATTACTGTAATTTAATGAAATCTTTGACTACGTTAATTATTTCTGCCATACTTGCAGTCTGGATCATGACGATCGCCATTCTCTCCGTACAAAACGCCACTCCAGTCACCCTCAAGTTTTTAGCTTACGAGTCAATAAGATTGCCAGTGGGTGTAGTTTTGGCTTTTAGTGCTGCTGCGGGTGCGATCGTCGGTGCGATCGTCGCGCTACCCCTGCTCAATTCCTCTAGTTCCACATCAGAAGATTTTCCCAGCGACGAAGAGGAAAGAGAAAATCGCCAGCAACAAACAACAGTTGGAGCAAATGATTGGATGGAAAGTGGCTCAAAAGATTGGTGATTGGGAGAAAGTTAAGGACACATAAGAATTTAAATTACGGCTTTTTCCATACATAAACACACTTTCGTAACGGTTCTCGTCCGTGATTTCCCATCTGCTGACTACTATTGCCTTTATCACCAGGTAAAACCAGGATATTCTCAACAGTAAACCTAAAATTTTTCCTTGAGTAATTCTATATTTTTGTAATAAATACTCAACAAGTGATGCTGAGAAGGCTTCTTTATATTTGTACCATCGATAAATAGGTCTAATTTTGTTAGCCTGAAAGCTAACTAAAGGACGGGTAAGTGAGGGCTGAATTACAAATTTACTTTGAAAATGTTCCAATAACTGCCGATCGAAGTTGTCAATTTCTCCTAGACTCTGGTTTTCTGTGTGGGAAAAAGAATCGGAAACACTTGCTAGTTTTGACATTTGCGTAAGCCCTATAAACTTCCACCATCAAATACAAACTACTAACTTTCGCGATCGGAAAGTTGCTCTGTTTTAACTAAATCATCTAATTCTTGTTGCATGAGAAAAAGAACTTTTTCATAGCAATAATCAACGTATTGCCGATCGCACGCTGCTTCCCTTCCATAGCGATCGAAAATAATTGGCGCACAAACACGAGTTTGAATTGGTACTGGTAAAGGAAAATGTGGCAAAGGGCCAATTCCGATTCCCCAAGGTAATCCCAAATAAATCGGAAAAACTACCGGATCAATATCAAATAACCAAGGCATTCCCCAGTCATGTAACTGGCGTATTTGTTTGTAAATGTCAGCCAAAACTATAAAATTTTCGTGAGCACCATGAGAAATTACCGGAACAATTGGTACTTCTTCTCGCAATGCTAATTTAATAAATCCTTTGCGTCCGGCAAAATAAATTTTATGGCGTAAATTATATGGACGAAAAACATCTTCTGCACCACCAGGATAAACTAATACGCTGGCATTTTGGCGGAAAGCTGCGATCGCCATTTTCGGA
>JBAVZX010000009.1:0-1552 GCA_049589015.1 Phormidium sp.
GAAGGTATAAGGATTCTGTTAACAAATACCGATGGGCAATCGGAATTTCAAGCTTGTGGAGAGGATGTAAGACTCGTTAACACAAGTGTTAAAAAGCATTCCTCAGTGAAACAAGAATCTCCCGTCAAGCTACGCTGTGACGGGAGAGTGTCAAAAACTTTAATAATTAGTTCGTTGTGAGCGATTTATCGCTCTCGCACTGAAGTGCCAACAACGAACTTTTTATTGTTGGCGCTCTTTTTTGGTGATTTCATTCAATCCTACTTGATCTAATAAGGAAAGAATATCAGAGTAGGTAGATTGATTAGCATTAGCTGTAAAAGCACTACTAAGTGTTTCAAGGGCATCATACCAATAACCTTTTTGAGCAAAAACTCTCGCTTTTTGTTGGGGCGTAGTTGCTTGGGATAATTGCCCTGTTAACTCTGGTGTGGGAGCTATTCTTTTAATTCCTGCTTCCACAGATATTTTCCGTCTTTTTCCTTCACTAACACAAGGAACTGAGACTGACCAAATGTATTCTGTTCCTATTTCTAATTCTACTTTATCTTTGGGCAATTGCATTTGGATGATTCCTGCTGAAGGTTGTAATTGTTCAGCATATATCGGTTCTTTCTCTCCAGCTTTTCGCAATTCAAATACCATAATTTCTACATCTTTGCTTGGTAAATACCAAAGAAATGTGGGATTACTAGAAGTAGTTAATCCTAGATGATTTTGGGGTACTAGGAGAGTTGGTACTGTGGTAACACATTCTTTTGGTACAGTTTGAATAGTCGCGGGAGCAGGTGTGGGAGTACCCCTAGTTCTTGTCCAATTATCTTCCGATTCTAAAATAGTCGGTTTTTCGTGTGCCCTGGCTCCGCCTGAGCCTGTGGATCTTGGTGCTCCGCGATCGGGGGGGCTATATTGAATATTTGCGGGTAAAGATTGTGCTAAAGCTGGTGAGTTGAACAGCCCAATTGATATGCGTTTAAATAACTGATTATTAGAACTATTACTATTAGTAATTAATTGAAGTAAGATGATTGATATTATACTTAAAATCCAGGGGTTTTGTTGAGGATAGTTAATCATAATTTTCCAGCTTTATTTTATGAAAGCAACCCTATCTGAACTAGACAGACAAAATTTTTGAGTTCGTATACTGTAATCTGACTCAATTTCGACATAAATTGTTTCAGATATTCAGGATTTTGAGTGCAAGCCTCAAATATTTTCTCCCTAAATTGCCCTTAGTCGGTGACTAAAATCTTTGTCAATAGCCAAGATTCGGATTAGGGATTTTGCCTTTAATTTACTTGGTGACTGTAATAATTACACCTCCTATTATTAATTTTGGGAATGCCAAACTACTGATTTGTTTTTAGAAAAATTTTACACTTAAGTCTGCCGATCGCTCATCTTGGCTTAACCAGTAACACTGAGCAAGGAGCATCTTCTACTACTTGGCTACTTACCGATCGCTCTAAAATTCGCTTTAGCCCTGTCAACCCACGGCTACCAATAATTATTAAATCAGCATGGTGAATATTAGCAAGACGAATTATTT
>JBAVZX010000010.1:0-2994 GCA_049589015.1 Phormidium sp.
CCCATCCAGTAAACGATTTGAATGTGAAAATCTTCGTCATAATTATTGGTAAGAGTCCAATCAACTTCCATTGCTACTGCCATTTGCCAAACAGAGATTGCTGTGATAAATGCACTAATTCCGAGAAATAAGGCAATTCTTTTATATTGGTTAGGCAGTTTTTTAGCTAAGATAAATTCTGTGAGGCAAAGCACAACTCCGACTGTAAACCACAACCAGGGCGGACTAAAAATGAAAGTTGAATTAGTAGTAGTTTGAGCGATAAACCAGATAGAAATAAAGTACACAACACATTAATCTCCTTAATTAAAAGTGGAATAAATTTTCTGGTGCGACAATTAGCGTGTTTCCTTCTCGACTCAAAACATAAACTGTTTGATCGGATGCGATCGCAATAGTTTTATCGTTACATCGGGCGTGCCAAATAGTTCCTTCATAAAGCACTTTTCCGGTTTTTCCTGCTAAAATATCTGTGATGGTTTTGGCCTCAGTTGCATCTCGAATATTAGATTTTTTGCTTTTAAAAAACATCGGACGCAGCCAAATAACCGAAACTGCTGATAAACCCATCCAATAAGCAATTTGCCAATTCCAATCTGGGACATAATTAGCTCTTAACAAGAAGATCGATAATATGATTGAATTAATTCCGGCGATTAGCGGTACAAGTTTGTAGTTTCTGCTTATATTTTTGGCAAAAAACAATTCAGTTAAGCCAAGAATAATTCCCAATACAAACCAAAATAAGGTAGGCGCTAATCTTGACCACGTTAGGTAATAATTTGACAGCACATAAACCTCCTGAAAAAGTTCATCTACACTCAATAAACCCTTGATTTAGTAGGGTGCGTCAGAAGCTTAAACTTAATGGTAATTACCTAAAATTATTTTGTCTGACGCACCCTACAAACTACGAAAAAAGTCCATCTACACTCAATAAATTCTTGATTTAGTAGGGTGCGTCAGAAGCTTAAACTTAATGGTAATCGCCTAAAATTGTTTTGTCTGACCCACCCTACAAACCTTTCTTATTTACTATTAAGATTGATGCTTGATTGAGTTCTTAACTGACTTCTTTGAGATCTCATCGACTTCTCATCGACTTTAGTTATAAAATCTGGGAAGTGTATTTTTGTTGTTATGCCGCGATCGCTAAGACTGCGTGAAGAGTTGATTCCCACAGTCAAATCGTCTCTACTGAGAAATGGTTTTCCCAGTCAAAAAATTCTGGCGGAAGATTTAGGGATTTCCCAATCCACAGTCAGTAATTTTCTGAACGGTAAACCTGTGGATTATGCTAATTTTTTGGAAATTTGCCGAATTTTGGCGCAAGAATGGCGAAATATCGCTGATTTTGAAGATAATCACGTTATAGATGTCATATCGGATACCAAAGTCAGCGTTTTGATTAGCGATCGCTCTTGTCACCCCACCCTCGCACAGCACTTACAGCAAGAAATCTGTAACGCTGGACACGAAGTAACAATAGTTAATGCTAACTCTTTCCCATTATTATCTTTACAAATCTACGATTATCTGCTGTTGCTGCTTTCACCCAGCGCAGCAGTCAGCGAAATGGTTTTAGAGGAAGTTTTATTAGTAAAAGAAACGCAAAAATCGCACCAGCAGAAGCCAACAATTTTACCAATTTGTATCAATTTACCTTGGAAAAATGGGCTATCTTTTGATTTAGTGGAAATGCTGGCAGGATGTCAACCTTGGCAATGGCGATCGATAGAAGATACAAGTGCGATCGCCTCCGAACTTCTCAACATTTTTCAACAAAATCGTACTTCTTTTAGCGCCAATCATCAATTAGCAATTAACTGGGAAAATATCACTATTTCCTCTTTCACTTCACCAAGTTTATCTCAACCTTTACCAGTCGCCGCGCCAGAATTACCAGAAGGACAAGTTGAATTAGCTTCCTATTTTTATATCGATCGTCCGCCCATTGAGTTACGTTGTTATGAAGCGATCGATCAACCGGGCGCATTAATTCGGATCAAAGCACCTAGACAAATGGGTAAAACCTCTTTAATGGCGAGGATTTTACATCATGCAGAACAGCAAAACTCAACTACATTAGCCTTAACTTTTCAGTTAGCTAATAAGCGAATATTCACCAATTCAGACACATTTTTACAATGGTTTTGTGCTAGTGTAGCGCAAGAATTAGGAATTTTAGAGCAATTAACAAAATGTTGGGAATTAGCCGAAATTATTGGCAGTAACCAATGTTGTAAAGCGTTTTTTGAGCAATATGTATTACCGGAAATTCCCAATTATTTAACCTTGGGTTTAGATGAAGTCGATCGCGTATTTGAATCTCCCGAAATTGCCGACGACTTTTTGGGTTTATTACGTGCCCTACACGAAGAAGCCAAACGGAGAGATATTTGGAAAAAATTACATTTAATTGTCGTACATTCCACCGAAGTTTACATCCCTTTAGATATCAATAAATCGCCTTTCAACGTAGGATTACCGATCGAATTACCAGAGTTTAATTCCCAACAATTACAAGAATTAGCAATCAGACATGGCTTAAATTGGCATCAAGAACAAATCGAAAAATTAATGGATTTAGTAGGAGGACATCCCTATTTAGTACGACTAGCAATGTATCATATTGCGCGTCAAGATGTGACCTTAGAACAAGTCATAGCACAAGGAGCAACAGAAGCAGGAATTTACAGCGATCATTTGCGACGGCATTTATGGAACTTAGAGAAATACCCAGAATTACTAACAGCAATGAAAGAAGTTGTTAGTAGTGAAGGAGGCGTGAAATTGCGATCGGAACAAGCATTCAAATTAAACAGTATGGGTTTAGTAAAATTAGAAGGCAATAATTGTACAGCAAAATGCAATTTATACGCCCAATATTTTCGGAATTAGTCATTGGTCATACCAAATTCAGGTTAGCTACACCTTTATCTTCTCTCTTCTTCTTTCTTCGCGCTCTTCGCGTCTTTGCGGTTCAAAAAAAAG
>JBAVZX010000011.1:0-5562 GCA_049589015.1 Phormidium sp.
GCTTCCGAGAGTCCTACCAAATTTAAATTATATTTGACTATTTCCTCTTTGTCGGACTGAGGTTTATCTGGGTGAACTGCATCAACTGCTAAATAAATGTTTTCAAAAGCAGTTAACCAAGGCAATAGGGCATAGTTTTGGAATACTACCATGCGATCGGGGCCAGGTTTGGTGATTTGTTGCGATCGCAATCTGACTTCCCCTGTTGTTGGTCGGGAAAAACCGGAAACCATGTTTAATAATGTGGATTTTCCGCAACCTGAGTGCCCGATGACACAGATAAATTCTCCTTCTTGGATGTTGAGGTTAACGTCTTCTAAAACTACATAAGGGCCTTTGGGTGTGGGGAAGGCTTTTGAGACGTTTTCAAAGTTTAAAAATGGCTCTTTTTTGCCTGATTTTACTGGTAAGGAGGTTTTCGTTGTTTGTGTTATTTTGGTTGGCATTTTTCTAAGTTATTTGTGTTGTGTAAGAGAGTTTTTTTTGAACCGCAAAGACGCGAAGGACGCGAAGAAAGAGTTTTTTTGAACCACAGAGACGCTGAGGACACAGAGAGAAGAGATGGAAAAGTCCCGTAGGACAGGCATCTTGCCTGTCATTCCCAGTCCCCCAATTTAAGCAACTTTCAATCTTTCGGGAACAGGCAAAGCAACTTCTTCAATGCGGAATTCGCGTTTGATTTTTTGCTGGGCAAGATAAGCTAGTGGATCTTCAGAGTTGAAGGTGATACCATCAAATAATTCGATTTTTCCGCGTGTGTAACTAAAGTCGAATAAGCCTAGTTCTCTGGCTGCCATACTAAAGACATCGACGCGGCATAAACGTTCCATAATTTCTAACCAGTTTCGGGGGAATGGAACTTTATCCCAACGTGCCATTTGGGTCAAAATCCATAAATGTTCGGTACGGCTAGGACGGTTAACGCCTTCTCCAAAAAATAAGTGATGGGCGTATTCTCGGTGATGTTCTAAACTGCAAATTGCGACATTAGGATCGCCAATTTGAATATATTCAATGTCGGTTCCTACGTATTCTGGTCTGGCTAAAATTTGCCGGACTTCTTCATAGTGTCGTTCTTGGGAACAAAATTGTGCTGCTTCTAAAAGGGCGGTTATTAATGCTAAATGTGTTCTCGGATATGCAGCCGCCCAATCTTCACGAACTCCCAAAACTTTTCCGGGATGTCCTAACCAAATTTCTAAGTCAGTGGCGATCGAAAATCCAATTCCTTCAACCGCTGCCCGAATATTCCAAGGTTCACCTACACAATATCCGTCAATGTTTCCTGATTGCAAATTGGATACCATTTGGGCAGGAGGAATTACCGTCAAACTAACATCTCGATCGGGATCAATTCCCCCTGCTGCTAACCAATAACGCAACAGCAAATTGTGCATTGAAGAAGGATGTACCATGCCAAAAATATGCTGTTGATCTTTGGATTTTTGCAGGTATTTTTTCAGGTCTGATAAGGTGTAAATCCCTTGTTCAGAAAAGCGTTTGGCTAAGGTAATTGCATTACCATTTCTTGCCATTGTTAGGGAAGTAACAATAGGAACTGATTGCCCACCATTACCACCTAAAGTTAACCACAAAGGCATCCCGGCTGGCATTTGGGCAGCATCCAATTGTCCGGCTACCATATCATCAACAATGCCACGCCAGCTAGGTTCCCGAACTAATTTAACTTCTTCTAAACCGTACTTAGCAAAGAATCCTCTTTCTTTAGCTACTGCTAATGGCGCACAAGCTGTTAAAGGTACAAAACCAATTTCCAAATTTACCTTTTCTAAATTGTTGCGAGAAATCGGAACTTGGGCTTTGCTGGCTTGACGCTTTTTCACTTGTTTTTGACGGTTCAGGAAGTAGATCATTTCACTTCGTAAACTGTAGTAATTTGGGTGATTTACTACTTCCATCCGTTTGCGAGGACGAGGAATATCTACATCTAAAATTTGCCCTATTTTGGAACCTGGGCCATTGGTTAACATGACAATGCGATCGGACAAAAGTACCGCTTCATCAACATCGTGAGTTACCATCACCGATGTCACTTTGTACTCGTCGCAAATCTCCATCAATCTTTCTTGCAAGTTCCCTCTGGTTAATGCGTCCAATGCGCCAAAGGGTTCATCTAATAATAATAATTTCGGACGAATTGCTAGGGCACGGGCGATCGCCACTCGCTGTTTTTGTCCCCCGGAAAGCATCGCTGGTTGTTTGTCTGCATGAGGTCGCAAACCTACCATATCAATGTGCTTTTCAACAATCGATTTTCTCTCACCTTTTGGCAGATCAGCCATCACTTCATCCACTGCCAATTCGATGTTTTCCCGCACATTTAACCAAGGCAATAACGAGTAATTTTGAAACACCACCATCCGATCGGGCCCAGGTTTGGTGATTGCTTTACTTTCGAGAGTTACTACTCCTTCAGTCGGTAAATCTAAACCCGCAATCATGTTTAATAAAGTGGATTTACCGCAACCAGAGTGACCAATTAAAGAAACGAATTCGCCTTTTTTAATTTGCAAATCTATACCTTTGAGGGCTAGGTATTGACCGCCGTTCGATAATTCAAAAACTTTGTCGATATTGTCAACTGCAACGAAAACAGACATGGTAGTTATTTGGGTAAAATTTGCTAATTCTTAGTGGGTAGTAGGGTGCGTTACGCTACCGCTAACGCACCAGCAAACTAATTATTATTCAGGCAAAATCTTGGTTTCAATCCAAGCCATGAATTTGTCAAGTAGTAAACCAACAATCCCAATGTAAATTAGTGCCAAAATTACTTCACTGATATTGTTTGCTTGATAAGAATCCCAAATGAAGAAGCCGATACCAGCTACACCGGACATCACGATTTCCGCAGCGATAATTGCTAACCAAGCTAGACCGATCGCAATTCTCAATCCAGTGAAAATGTAAGGCAAAGCGGAGGGAATCAAAATCTTAAAAAAGTACTTTTTCTTGTTCAGTTGTAACACTTTGGCAACGTTATTGTAGTCTTGGGGAATTTGGCGCACACCAACTGCCGTGTTAATGAGAATCGGCCAAATCGCAGTGATGAAAATTACGAACAATGCAGCGGGTTCGTTCTTCTGTAAAGCTGCCAAAGCAATAGGTACCCAAGCCAAAGGTGGAACTGTTCGCAGTAGTTGGAAAATTGGATCTAAAGCTTTAGACATCATCTTGTTAGTACCAACCAAAATGCCTAAAGCAATTCCCACGACTGCGGCGAAAAAGTAACCAATTGCTACCCGTTGTAAGCTGGCTAAAATTTGCCAAAATAACCCAACATCTGTTTCACTTTTTCTGTAAAACGGCCACCAAATCAGAATCCAAGTATCTTGGACAACTTGAATCGGGCCGGGAAGAGTTACGCCTGGAAGAAAAGAAAAGAGTTGCCAAATTGTTAACAGAATTGCGATCGCAATTGTCGGAGGAATGAGATCCGGCAACAACTTTTCTACCTTCGCCATCCAGGGATTCTTTGCCGTTTTAACGGTTCTTCTTTGCAATGTCGTCATTGTACTAGGGTTCCTTATACTGTGTGGAAAAACTTTCCAGTTTTACTTGTGGGAAAATTAGTAATGGGCGCGATCACCCATTACGAAAAACTAAAAACTGACCTTTTTAATCTTCAGACTCTTCAGGTAAGCCTTGGGATTTTCTGGGTCAAAGGTAATACCATCAAAAAATGTTTACACACCGCGAGAACTGCTGGTGGGAATATCAGCAGCAGCAATATTCAACTCCTTAGCTGCTTCTCTCCAAAGGTCTTCACGATTGACTTGATCAATCATCGCTTTAGCATTATCTAAAGTATCCATTGGTAAAAAGCCCCATCGGACACTTTCTGTTAAAAACCAAAGGTCATGACTTTTGTATGGATAAGAAACGCTACCTTTCTCATCTTTCCAATACAAAGAAGCCATTGATTTATCATCAATTGTGCGACCATCTCCAAGAGTATATTTGCCCATAAATGGTTCTAAAAGAACTTGTTCCGCAACGTTAAAATATTGCCGTCCCGACAGAATACGCGCCATTTCTGGACGGTTTTCAAAGTTATCGCACCATTGCTGGGCTTCCATAATTGCTTTTAAGATTGCCTTGGTAGCATTAGGATGTTTGTCCACCCAATCTTTTCTCATTGCTAAGTATTCTTCAGGGTGGTTTTTCCATATTTCCGCTGTTAAAGCAGCTAAGAAACCAATCTTATCAGCGACAATTCTGTAGGGCCAAGGATCGCCTGTACTAAAGGCATCCATTGTGCCAGTTTTCATGTTAGCTACTGTTTGGGCAGCGGGTACTGTTAATAATTTCATTTCTGCATCGGGATCGATACCCGCAGCAGCAGCCCAGTAGCGAATCCAAAAATCTTGGTTTACGTGGGGAAAGGTGTAAGCAGCGGTGAATGTTTTACCTTGGGATTTCAAGCCGCCCATTAAAGATTTGCCCTGAGAAAGCTTCAGGTCAATCCCTTTTCCTTTGTGTTGTTCTGCGATCGCAATCCCATTTCCTTGTGTGTTTAACTGACACAAAATGTACATCGGGATTTTCACATTACCTTTGGTAATCTTACCTTCACTAATTAAATAAGGCATGGGCATTTGCCACTGTCCACCATCAATTCCACCACCTTGAGATCCAATTTCTAAGTTATCTCTAGCAGCACCCCAGTTGGCTTGTTTAGATACTTCTACATCACTCAAGCCATAACGAGCAAAAAACCCTTTTTCCTTAGCAATAATTAGCGGCGCAGCTTCAACAATTGGTAAATATCCCAGCTTTACGCGAGTAGTTTCGGGGGCGGCACCAGGATTCACATTAACTACAGGAACAGCTGTATTTCCTGTTGTATTTGTTGGCGCTGTATTACCCCCTTGAGTCAGATTTTCTGGAGGATTTCCTAAACAACCTTTAAGTAAAAGGGAACTAGCAGCAGTTGCACCAGCAGTTAGTAAAAATTTACGTCTAGAAACCCGACTAGAAAACTGATCCATAACATCCTCCAGCAGCAAAGCTTTAATTTTCGGTTGGCAAAATCTTGTCTACACTCGCAACAACCTGGCAGAAAACATCAGGTTTTCTGTTTGTTAAAGAATCAAAATGATTCTTTAAAGGAGATACCGTTGCTATTAAGTTACGAAAAAGCTTTTCTTTAATTACATCTAAAATCTCTAGACGTTTTTCCTAACTTATTCGTTATTTCTTTTGACGGTCAACCCCTTTATTTAGGTTGCTTGATTTGTGTTGAACTCACTATAGCACGGCATTAAATAAATATAAAATCAATTTTATTGATTTAAATCCCCTAATTTTACTGATACAAAATTGGTTTATTGAGTTTATATAAATTACTTATTTAAGGGGATTTATTGTTTTCGCAAACAACAAAAAAGCTATCGTCTCCCTATTAGGAAACGATGCCTATTTTAATTATTCACAGTTCATTAGCGCCTAAAAATAGCATTATTAAGGATTGCCAATTAGCTTTTGTGCATAAACACAGCAATCCCACAAATAATGCCTAGCAAGTAATAAGTCTTGCTG
>JBAVZX010000012.1:0-2875 GCA_049589015.1 Phormidium sp.
TGTTATGTAGCAGGCTTTCAATTAACTTAATCCCGGCAACGGTATTGAAACCAGCAACAAATAAATGAGTTGGAACATGAACAAGCCGGATCTTTCAATTAACTTAATCCCGGCAACGGGATTGAAACCAGAAAATCAATCAAGTTTCTACTGCTTTGGATGGGGCTTTCAATTAACTTAATCCCGGCAACGGGATTGAAACTCCACTTCCACAGCAGGGGGCTGTGGTGGTACTTCTCTTTCAATTAACTTAATCCCGGCAACGGGATTGAAACCACTGGCGAAAACTACGGCTACACAGAGCCGTCTGCTTTCAATTAACTTAATCCCGGCAACGGGATTGAAACAGGAATCAAGAAATCTATTAGTCGCGTCTGTTGATATGCTTTCAATTAACTTAATCCCGGCAACGGGATTGAAACAAGATGTATAATATTCTGCCAAACTCCCACAAAATCCCCCTAAATGACTCGATTCCTTTACGATCAATTTGCCAAAGACTTCTTAAAAGAGTTATTAACCCCGCTTGGCGAAGTAGAAACTAGCCGCAACGTAGCGGGAGAAGTGCGAGAAATTGATGTTTGGTTCACGCCTCACCCAGCAGAAAGAAGGGGAAACGCCGAAGTACTAGGACTTTTAGGCAGATTTGCCAGCCAAGCTGCCATTTTTGAACCTTTCCGCAACGCTGTGACAGCCAGCCAAATTCGGGGATGTCTGAGTAAACTATTTGATATCCACGCAAATTTGCAACGTCAAGCTAACCGGGAAAACGATCGCATTGATGAAACTAACTTACCTTGGTTATGGATACTTTCTCCTACAGCCTCAGCTTCTCTGTTAAACAGTTTCAAAGCGGAAACCGATCTGGATAACTGGCCCACTGGGGTATATTTTTTAGGAGAAGGGTTAAAAAGTGCGATATGCCTACGGCACGCTACGCGAACGTGGCAATTCATCAACTACCCACTACAGAAGAAACCCTGTGGCTGAGAATGTTGGGTAAAGGAACAACACAAAAAGAAGCGATCAAGCAAATAGCCAGACTTCCAGTAAATCACCCTTTACGTTCTAATGTGTTTTTATTACTGGCAAATTTGCAAGCAACATTACAAGTAAGTCAAAATATAGAGGAGAGCGATCGGGAGTTAGCAATGGAATTATCACCACTAGTTTTACAATGGGAAGAAGAAGCTTTACGAAGAGGAAAGGAAAGTGGGATTCAAGAAGGAATTCAGCAGGGAATTCAGCAGGGAATTCAGCAGGGAAAAATCATTGAACGTCGCACCAATATAGAAAATTTGCTGCGATTTCGATTTGGTTTAATCGATGAACAACTATTAGGAATTATTGAACCTTTGTTGCAGTTACCACCGGAAGAATTTACTATTTTATTACTGCAACTATCCCGTGAGGAATTGCTTGCTAGGTTTGGGTAGAAATTTTGGTTTTTTTAACCGCAGATGAAAGCAGATAAACGCAGATGAACGCAGATGGTAGATTAAGATTTTGGCTGGGTTGACAATTCTTTTTTTTAACCACAGATGTCCACAGATGAACACAGATGAACACAGATGTAAGCGCAGTATTTCTGTTAGGTATTTAGTTAAAATTCCTCCCAGTCTTGTAGGACAGGCATCTTGCCTGTCATCCCTAATCCCCAATTCAAGCAACTATCAATTTCCGAATTTCATCAGCCATTTTCTGACTAGAATTATCAGCCGTAATTATTTCAATTTGCTCGGAATTTCCCGCACCTAAACCTAATTCTACTGCTCTTTTAATTTGTTCTAATTGCCAAACGGAACCGCGAGAAACTGCTTCGGTTGTGCCTAGACTTCGCAAAATCCCAATTGCCACTACATCGACGGCTACGCGATCGGTCCCTGCCAAAATCACCCCAGCTTTAACTAATTTTCCCTGATCCGGCCCCCCATTGACAAGAGCTTCTACACCATCAAGTAAAACCAGTTTTGGTTGGTAAGCTTTGTTAATTTCTGCTATCATTAATCTTTGGTGAGGTGAGTTATGCAATTCACTCATATAATTGTAAGAATTGCCCGGAACATATTTCGCTACCATCCCCACAGTGTTCTTTAATGATAAGGTAAAATGACCGCCAAAACGATGGGTTTTTAAACAACAAGTATTAATAATTGCCCCTGAATTTAAAATCGGACGGGCAAAAGCAAATCCCTGTTTCCAATGGGTACCTTCGGCAGGAAAATTCTGCCAATCTGCGGCAGACATTTCATCAAAAACAATCGTTTTTAATCCATAGCGTTCTGCTAATTGAAACACGCCTTTTTTCTGCATTGCTGGGCGCGTTTCTGCCATCCCGGATCGATCGCCAATTGTAATCTGTTTCCCCCCTGCACTTTGTAACTCTTTCACCAAAGCTTCTAACATTTTGGTATCAGTAGCAGCTGGAGCAGGATCGGCTGTATTATAATTAGGTTTAACAAAAATTGTTTGCCCAGAAATTCCTTGAGGTTGCAGTAAATCTAAAGCTTTTAAAGTACCAGCAACTCGATCTTCACTGCGAACTAACACAACTTTACTAGCATTTTGTTGAGTCGATTGAGCAACAGGATTATACTCAGTTGTAGGAGTAGCAAATTGTTTTGTAGTGCTATCTTCTGCCTTCGGTGAAGTAGCTGCACGACAAGCAACAGGTAACATTGACGCGCCTGCTGCTAACCCAGCAAAACGTAGAATTTGCCGTCTTTTGTACCTAGAAAAGTCTTTGGAATGTGTCATAAGGTTGGGTTAGTGCGATCGAAAAAATCTGCCCTAAATCAGATTATAACCACCCATCCCCAAAACAACAATTACATCTGTGTTCATCTGTGTTTATCTGTGGATATCTGTGGTAAAA
>JBAVZX010000013.1:0-4009 GCA_049589015.1 Phormidium sp.
ATTCTAAACGGTAAGGGAGGCGTAGGAAAAACTACTACAGCTATTAATTTAGCTGCAACCCTCTCGGATAAATCAAAGGTTATTTTAGTTGATGCAGATATTCAAGGTTCCGCCAGTTGGTGGTTTGGGCGAGCTAAAGATTCATGGGGATTTGACTTAGCCCAAGAAACAAATCCTAAACTTTTGAATCGGTTACGCAAGATAGAAGGCTATGATTTAGTAATGGTAGACACACCTCCGGCGCTGCACTCGGAAGCATTAGCAGCCGTCATAGCGATCGCAGATTATCTAGTTTTGCCCACACCTCCAGCACCGATGGATTTAGCCGTACTGATTGAAACAGTAAAGCAAACAGTAACACCGAAAGGTGTCGCCCATCGGGTGTTGCTCACAAAAGTCGATTCCCGGTGTTTGGGCGAAGCGCTAGAGGCGCAAAACACGCTTTTAGAACTAGGAATCCCCGCTTGTCATGCTTTTGTGCGGGCTTATAAAGCTCACGAAAGATCCGCTTTAGATGGCGTACCAATTACACATTGGCGCGGCAAAAATGCGCGGGAGGCTGAAGCTGACTACCGCCGAGTTGCTAACGAATTACAGCGAGATTGGAGGTAACGATCATGGCAAGAAAAAATCTTTCTGATTTACTGCGTCAAGAAGCACAAAAAAACACAAATTCTGAAAATAAAACTGTTAACAATAACGAAAATGTTATTGATGTGCCAGCAGTGGAAGCAGTGGAAGTAACAGCAGTGGAAGTAACAGAAGAAGAAACTGCAACTGATAAAACTTCTGCTAAACGCAACACACCCACCAAAGCCGAATTAGAAGCAACAGTGGCAGAATTGCAAGGTGCTTTAGACACAGTTAAAGCAAATGAAGCAAGTTTGCAAAAAGAGGTTGGGGAATTGCGATCGCACTTGATAAAATCCCAGCAAAATGAAGAAAAGTTAGGAAAACAGCTGGTGGAATCGCGATCGGAATTAGAAAATCAGAAAAAATTACTGAAACAGCAGGAGCAAAAGCTAGAAAAAACTAACCAAATGAAAAAAGAGTTAGATGAAGCTAAGAAAACTTCCTTGCAATTAGCAGATGCTAACTCGGCTATTGAAGAAGAGGTGAAACAGTTAAGAAAACAACTGCAAGACTTACAACCCAAACCCGCACAGTTAGCAACAAAACCCGCACCATTAGCAGTTAAACAAATAAGAAAAGAAGGGAAACACTTATATTTCCCCTCGCAAACAACTGGAAATCCAGATGATTTTGCCTCTAATAGTTGGTTGCTGGACTAGAACTTACAGCAGTGGGCAAGTAAGTGAAATTTGCCTAAGTTTTACCTCTTCCCTTCTGCCTTCTGCCTTAAAAAGGTTAGCGTTTTTGTAATTTGGTTTCCAACAATTTGGCGATCGACTCTTTTTCCAGCAATCCGACTAACACACCATCAGCTTGAACCACAGGTAGTTCAGTAACATTATTTTGTTCAATCAATTTTGCTACATCAAGCAATGATTGATCGGGAGTTACTACCTTAATTTGATCTACAGGTTTTGTCAGTTCTCTTACTAGAGTGAAGGGCCAAAGATCAGTGGAAACAGTTCTCATGTCATCAATAGCAATTTCTCCGACTAATCGTCCTTGTTCATCGATGACTAAAAACTTGCGCCAAAGATCTTTGCCAATCACGTAATCATTAGCTAACTTTCGCAGAGAAATTGACTCTAACACAATTGGACTGTTAGGATTAACAGCTTCCTCAGCTTTCAAATTGGTGAGTTGATTTTGTAATCTAGCGTATTGAACTGCACGACCAGCATTTTGGAACAAAAACCAACCAATCAATGCGTACCACCAACCACCAGCAAAGCCAGTTCCCAATAATCCTAAAACAATTGCTAATCCAAAACTAATTCCTAGTAAACCAAAAATTTGACCAAATCTACCAGCGAAAATCACACCTTTAAAAGGATTACCAGTGATTTTCCAAACTAGGGCTTTCAGAACATTTCCACCATCTAAAGGTAAGCCAGGAATTAAGTTAAATATACCTAATGCTAGATTAATCGAACCTAGCAGCGCTAAAATTCCCGCAAAAGGCCCAGAGATACCTGCGCCTACACCAATAATTGTGAACAATCCAAACAGCAGAAAACTGACTAATGGGCCTGCGATCGCTACCCAAAAAGCCCCTGCCGGAGTCTTAGATTCTTCCGCTAAATTAGCCAAACCACCAAACAAAAACAAAGTAATTGATTTGACTTCTATTCCCTGACGAATAGCAGCGAAACTATGCCCTAGTTCATGCGCTAAGACAGAGGCAAATAGCAATAAAGCTACGATCAATCCCAGTACTAAACCCAGTTGGCTGCTATAGCTTAACGTCACCCATCCCAAAATAAAAAACCAAGTGGGATGGACGAAAAAGGGAATGCCAAATAAATTACCAATGCGAATAGAACCGTTCATTTGGTTGCCTCTGATTTCAGCTTATAGAAGATAATTTTATCTTCTCTTCTTTTCAATTGTGACAAAATGTAACTATTGTTTTCATTTTTCAAGTAGCGTATTTTCCGTCCTTTTCGGTTCGGTTTTGCCGATCGCAAACAAATTAACGGATAATTTCGGCATAATATAAGAGTAACTTCTAAACTCCTCCTTCTCTTTCCTCTGCGTCCTCTGTGCCTGGAGCGGTTCAAAAAAAAGCATAAGTCAGAATCACAAGACCTAAGCTAAAAAATATAAAAATTAAAGATCAACTTTTGCAGTTTAAATAAAAAATCCCATGACACCAACATCCCAAAACAACCAAGTCACTCGCTATTACAAACAAGAGGATATCCAGCAAATTCTCCAAATAGCCATTTCTCGGCAAGTTAACGATGGGGAATTTACCCGCGAACAACTCTGGGAAATCGCTGATGAATTAGATATTGATCTGCAAACATTAGAATTAGCAGAATCAGAATGGTTAGCTAGACAAGGAGAACAAAGAAAGCGCCAAGAATTTAACTTATATCGCCAGAGTAAATTTAAAAGACACTTTGGTAGATATGCAATTACTAATTCATTTTTAATGTTATTCAACTTTGTTGTAGTTGGACATTTAACTTGGTCGCTTTATCTTCTGTTACTGTGGGGTTTAGGTTTGGGATTGAATGCCTGGAACACTTTTCAATCCGAAGGTGAAGAATACGAAAGGGCGTTTCAGCAGTGGTATCGACGCTACCAATTTAAAGAAACAGTTAACAGCTTTTTCGACAAACTATTAAAAGCTTGGTAGTAGTTAAATAGTCATTGTCTATTAACCAATGACTATTTAAAGACAATAAATGGTAATATCTTCTCCACATTGATCTGCTAGGTAAGATAAAGCGCGAAAGCGTAAACTCATTAGCTGATCGTAGAGGGGATTAATTTTACAAAGTGGGGGAATGTGTAAAACTGTTTGCCCAAAAACTTTAATATCTCTAGCAAAGGGACATTGTGAGGGAATTAAACGGCAAACTAACTGGGCAAATTGGCGATCGCGCACATCAATATCATCCAAAAATTGACGAGTTGGATGTAAAATGTAATCTACAATACTGGGGGATTGGTGATAGTTGTTAGTAATAACAGTCATAATTTCACCTGGGGTAACTTATATTTTTATCTTCATCCCTACAGGGAGTTTTTCCGGTGACTTGACAAAGTAATTGCTTGTGATAATTGTGGAGAAAATTTGCGATCGCACTTCTACCTATTAAGTGACTGGCGACAGCTTCAAGAGTGATTTACCTCACTTGGTTAAAATTAATTACATATTGTTATTACTAATTACAATTAAATTAACTAGAGTTACAGATTGTTATTAGAGATACACCTATAGTTTTCAATCTGATTACAATAGAAAACTAATAACGCAAGTTGCTAGTTATTAATTCTTTCGGAGTTCCCCCCTTATTAAGGGGGGCTAGGGGGGATCTTCGGCTGTGATTACTAGGTTTTGATCCCCCCAACCCCCCTTAATAAG
>JBAVZX010000014.1:0-1507 GCA_049589015.1 Phormidium sp.
AACATTATCAATGGAAGAAACAGAGAGAGGAATAATAGGAGTATGGGAATACAACACCGACTTATTTAATAGTAGTACTATCGAGCGAATGACCGGACACTTAGTCACACTACTCACAGCAATAGTAGACAATCCCGAACAAAAAATAGCAGAACTGCCACTGTTAACAGCAGAAGAAACAGAACAACTATTAAACAAATGGAACCAAACCCAAACAAACTATCCAAAAAACAAATGCGTACATCAGATATTTGAAGAACAAGTAGAAAGCAACCCAGAAGCAATAGCAGTAGTTTGGTCAGAGCAAAAACTGACATATAGAGAACTGAATAATCGCGCCAATCAACTAGCAGAATACCTAAAAACATTAGGAGTAGAAACAGAAGAAATCATCGGAATTTGTGTAGAGCGTTCCCTAGAAATGGTAATAGGAATATTAGGAATCATCAAAGCCGGAGCAGCATATCTACCCTTAGACCCAGAAAATCCCAGCGAAAGACTCAACTTAATGCTCCAAGATGCCAAAGTAAAAACAGTATTAACCAAACAACAATGGCTAGAAAAACTACATGACAGTCCAACCAGAAAAGTAAGTCTAGATAGAGACTGGGAAGAAATAGCACAAAAAAACCCAGAAAATCAGAAAACCAAAATCACCGCCAACAACTTGGCATATATCATCTACACATCAGGGACAACCGGGCAACCCAAAGGAGTACTAATCAGTCATAGAGGGCTATTAAACCTAGTATTCTGGCATCAAAGCGAATTTCAAATCAACCCCAGCGACAAAGCCACACAAATAGCCGGAATCGCATTTGACGCAGCCGGATGGGAAATTTGGCCATACCTGAGTACCGGAGCCAGCATATACCTAGTCAAACCAGAAATTGTCAACTCACCAACCGAACTGCGAGACTGGCTGCAAAGCCAAGAAATCACCATCAGTTTTATCCCCACACCACTAGCAGAAAAACTATTAAGCCTAGAATGGGGAGAAGTAAAATTGCGGAAAATGTTAATCGGAGGAGATCAACTCCACAACTATCCCCCAGAAACCATCCCATTTGAGCTAATAAATAACTACGGACCTAGTGAAAATACAGTAGTAGCCACATCCGGGAAAGTAATCAAAAACCCAGAAACCGAAAATAGTCCACCAGCTATAGGTCGTCCCATAGCAAACACCGAAATTTACATATTAGACGCACATCAGCAACCAGTACCAATAGGAGTAGCTGGGGAATTGCACATTGGAGGAGTAGGATTAGCCAAAGGATACCTAAATCGACCAGAATTAACCACAGAAAAATTCATCCTAAATCCCTTCAGCAAAGATGTAAGGACGGATTTAGTAGAAAACCTTTGTGATCCAGAGAAAACCTGTGAGCAAAACCCGCCCCTACTATACAAAACCGGAGACTTAGCCCGTTACTTGCCAGATGGTAACATCGAATACTTAGGGCGGATAGACAACCAAGTAAAAATCCGAGGATTCCGCATCGAA
>JBAVZX010000015.1:0-2160 GCA_049589015.1 Phormidium sp.
GGTACCCTCCGCGATCAAATGCTCTATCCCAACACCCACCTTGAGGTTGCCGAAGCACACTTAAAACAAGTTCTAGAGCAAGTGAACTTAGCGGGTTTAGATGAACGATTTGGCGGGTTTGATGCCCAACAGGATTGGGCAGATGTCCTTTCGTTGGGTGAACAACAACGGTTAACCTTTGCCCGGTTATTGCTGAATAAACCCAGCTACGCCATTCTAGATGAAGCGACTAGTGCGTTAGATATTGGGAATGAGGAACGATTATATCAACATTTGCGGGAGAAAGGGACTACTTTTTTAAGTGTGGGGCATCGCTCTACGTTGGTAAATTATCATTACTCATTGCTGGAACTCTCCCAGGACAAAAGCTGGCAGATGAAACAACCTGTATCTATACAACCTGAGTTGTTAGAACTTCCATCAACTACTTGATAATTACCAAAAAAGAGTCGGCTTGTTTCTCAGCGATTTAATTCCGAAAACTACAAATTCACCACTAAATAAGTAATCAAGTTTTCTCTCATTAATAATTGTTGGTTTTTCTGCGTCAGTAGGTTGATGGGATTGTGTCAATGGGTTAGTTTTCACCGTAAGGTTTTGGAAGGGAGGAGATTATATCATATTTAGTGCTAAGGATTGTTTAGCTAATTCTTCAATTACTATCGACTGACAAAGAGCTTCAATTTTGTTGTTTCCACCAATATCAAAAAATAGATGCAGCCATTGATCAGGGGAAAGGGAGAGGTTTTCTAACCAAGGGGAAGGAGTAACTTTACCCCAACCGATAATTGTGCCAAGATTAGCCGGGATTCGCTCTAAGTCGTCAGGATTTGAGTTGAGTTGTATATCGAGCCGAATGCAGGATTTTAGGATCAGTTTTAGGGGTTGTTCGGTGGTGGCAATTTCAGAATTTGTGTTAGTGGGATTGAGTTGCCAATAGTAGTTGAGATTGAGGATGTAATTATAGGGAAATTGCCATCCCATTGAGAGTAATTCGGCTTCGGTAAAGTCATATTGTTGCCAGATTTCTTCGTAGATATCCAAGTTGAGGCGGTGAGTTCGTTTTCTAAGGTGGTTTTGTCAATCCCACTGACAAGTAAATTGAGGACATCGGCGGCAGTTAGGATGTTACCTGAAGGCATGGATTAGTTCATCGGTTGTTGAGGTTTGTATGGTGAGTTAGATTGGGAGGAGATGATGGCTGTGTCTTAATTTTACTATTCCCAAAAGCGATCGCATTCCCCATCCCAAAAAAAAAGCGATCGCGTAGCGTGATCTCTTGCATATCGCCCTTAGTTGAAAAACAGAAAAGGGGATTCCTAACTGATAGCTACGCTAACGCACTTTGGAGAAATAATTGAAGTGCGATGGAACTACAGTAATTGATAATTCTTTGAGTAATAATTCCAAATATTCTAGACCTTGTTCTCCATGTCGCGTTCCTAAGACAATTGATAGTTCAACATATCCTGGAGAAGAGAGCAGACAGGTTTCATTATTCTCAATAAGCTCTAGGAAGACTTTTTCTTCTGCTTCAGCATAGATAATTGCTATGATAGCAGAGGGATCGATGACCACTAATCTAGCCCTCCAAATTGATTGTAGCCAATGATTTCGTCAGCAGATCGACTATCACGAACTGGTAAGTTTCTGATCCGATCGCAGATTTGATGTACTGCTTCAACATTGATTTTTGTCTTCTTTTCTTCAGAACTCTGAGGGTTTTGTTGTAATAATTCAACTAACCATTTCAATAATGCCCAGCGATCACCAACAGGCAGATGCTGGATATACTGCTTCAGTTCTACTAGAGTATCGTTAAGGTTTGCTTCCATCAGATCGCCTCAGTAACTATTCTTAAATTATATGGGCTGGGCGATCGCCCTTAGTTGAAAAAGAGACTCATGCGATCGCATTCCCCATCCCCAAAAAGCGATAATTCTACGGGCGATGCCTCAGCACTTTTGGGGTTGACAAAAATCCATATTCGTAATATAGAATGGGAATAAGTTCGCACTTTTTACCAAAGCCAAACCCGCATTTCTCACAAACTGATTCAAGAAGCTGATTTGGGGATGAAAAGTTGAACTTTTTCAAAAACCAGAGATGGGGGAACAGTCGAAAGAGAAAAATTTAATTGAAATTCAGCAAACCGTTACT
>JBAVZX010000016.1:0-8598 GCA_049589015.1 Phormidium sp.
GCCACACCCTACAAACCAACGGTACTCGATTAGATGATGACTGGGGACGATTCTTTAAACAACATAATTTTCTGATTGGTTTAAGTGTTGATGGGCCGCAAAATCTGCATGATACCTATCGAGTTGATAAACGGGGAAGAGGGACATTTGAGCAGGTAATTCAGGGTTGGAAAATCCTGAAAAAACATCAAGTTGATTGCAATATTCTTTGTACTGTGAATGCGGCAAATGGCGATCGCCCTTTAGAAGTCTATCGTTTTTTCCGAGATGAATTGGGGGCTGAATTTATCCAATTTATTCCGATTATTGAAAGAGTTAATGAAGATGGTTCAACGCTGATTCAAGCGGGAAATCAGGTGACAGAGCGATCGATAAAACCAGAGCAATTTGGACAGTTTTTGATCGGTGTTTTTGACGAGTGGGTAAGGCGAGATGTAGGCAAAGTTTTTATCCAACATTTTGATGCCGCATTAGCTAATTGGGTTGGCGTTCCGCCATCAGTATGTATCTTCTCAAAAACCTGTGGTACTGCTTTAGCTTTAGAACACAACGGCGATGTTTATTCCTGCGATCATTTTGTCGAACCTGATTACAAGCTGGGCAATATTCAAGAAACTCCCATGATCGAATTAATTGCTTCTGAAAAACAGCGCCAATTTGGTCAAGCAAAGTTAAATTCCCTGCCCCAGTATTGTCGCAAATGCGAAGTGCGTTTTGCTTGTAATGGCGGTTGTCCTAAAAATCGATTTATGGAAACACCCGATGGGGAATCTGGATTGAATTATTTATGTGCTGGATACAAAGCCTTTTTTACCCACATTAATAAACCAATGCGAATGATGGCTGATTTGTTGCGTAAAGGACAGTATGCCGATGAAGTGATGCAACTACTAAGTAAAGAGGAACGCAAAGCGAAAAAACCTGTTGGTTTTGGGCAATCCACTATAAAAACCCGTTGACAATGCCAAAATTTTATGGAGTAGTAATAGCAATTCTCATATAAGCATAGTCATCGTTTAAAACTTAATATGGGATACTTAATATGGGACACTTAGAACACAGTTTAAGCTTTTGGGCAGGAATATTAAAGCTAGTTTTAGAAGGGATTTCACTGCTCTCCATTCTAATGGGTCTACTCACAACCGGGCAGTTTATTTTGAGTCAAAGTCGTGGGTTGCGAACAACACCTGCTTCTTTAGCTAGTATTCGCCTCAATTTTGGTCGTTGGCTGTCTCTAGCACTGGAATTTCAACTGGCGGCAGATATTGCTAATACAACTGTGGCACCTTCGTTTGAGGCTCTAGGAAAATTAGGTTTGATCGCTGTAATTCGGACATTTCTCAACTACTTTTTATCAAAGGAACTTGCTGAAGAAATCAAGGCAAACCAAACTCTTTCCCAACTCCCGGTAAATATAAAAGAAAGTTAGCCAAATTAATATGCAACCACCCGATTTCCCGGAAAAACAGCCTTATAACCTAAACAACGAATTAGCCAAAGAACGGACTCATGCAGCTGCCGATCGCACTTTGATGGCATGGATTCGCACCAGTCTTTCCTTAATTGGTTTTGGCTTTGGGATTCCCACGATTGTGAGAACGCTCGAAGCCACTCGGATTGGCAAAAATATCAATCCCCACCATTTCTCTAATGTAATAGGGCTATCTTTTATTAGCATTGGGATGTATGCCATGTTTGTGGCTTTAAAGGAACACCGCAGGTTATTAAAGTTGATCAAGAGCGATCGCTATATCTACGAAAGCTCCAACACTGCTGAAAGAGTTGGTTTCGCACTATTGCTAGTTGGAATAATCAGTTTTGTCGGAGTATTACTCAAAGCCATCAATCTTTAACATATTGGCATGAAATGACAAGAATACCAGCTTAAAAATTCCGTATTATTCCCGATAATTCTTTCGCGTGGTTCAAAAAAATAATTAGTCAGAGTCGTATAAAACAGATATGATCATGTTTAAAAAAATGTCAATTGCCGCTCTGGGATTGCTGATGGCACTCTCTTTTGCCCAGAATGCCAAAGCTGAAACAATATTTGAGAGAGTCTCCCGAACGGGAGTTCTAACTTTTGGTACAAGAATAGACACCATCCCTTACTCTTTTGTCAATGATAAAGAGCAGGTTGTTGGTTACTCGGTAGACGTAATGGAACTGATTCGACAGGAACTTGAGCGTAAACTCAACCGCCCAATTACCGTTGAGTTTAAAGTGATCGACAATCCCGACGAATTGATGGAAAAAGTTAGCAAGGGAGAAATTGATATTGCCTGTAGCACCCAATTTACTTGGCAACGTGAAGATTTCGTTGATTTCTCTATGCCTTACAGCTTATCGGGGATTCGATTACTGATCAAAAACAACAGTGGCTTAACGGGTACACCAGAGTCGCTATCAGGGAAACGGGTAGGGGTTGTACCTAATTCTATGGGCGAAGTGGTCATGAAATTTATTCAACCCAAAGCCATTCTCGTACCGTTAAAAGAGGCAGAGGAAGGTTTTGTAGCACTCAGAGATGGCAAAGTCGATGCGATCGCAGCTGATAGCATCATACTCGCAGGAGCTACCTTGAAGGGCAATCCTGAAGCCTACGCACTCATCCCAGTGCAACCATTAGCTCGCTACGGAGTTGCCTGCATGGTGCCACAAAATAACTCAATGTTGCTCAATTCGGTGAATCGAGCGATCGCCAAGCTAATGCAAGGCTATATTATCGGCGATCGGAAGTATACGGACATCGTAAATCGATGGTTGGGAACAAATGGGCTAGTGGAAGTTCCCCCAGAGCTAATTCGTGCCTATTTCGAGACGATCATCTTGAGTCGTGAGCAGATTCCATTGACGGATACTCCTCAAACACAACGACGGTAAAAAAAATAGGACTTTTAAGACATCCAAAAATTTAGAGTTTCATTTGTATTACCGGAGAAAGAACTTTGAATATCACCACACGCACTGGCTTAGTTGGCTTTTTCTTAGCTCTATCAGCCCTTCTGATCCCTGGAGCAATGGCTACAACTAGTCAAACTGATTCAACAACCGATCAACCTCAATTAATTGAAAGTCGTTTAGCCCGTCTCACAGCAGCAATTCGGGAACGCGAAAACAATCTTTCCCAGGAAACAACTTTACCGATAGAAGTGCTGATTGCTAGAGGCGCATGGGGCAACGGAGGTGGAGGTGGCTTTGCCAATCGTACCGGAGGAGGAGGGTTTGCAAATCGGGCTGGGGGGGGTGGCTTTGCGAATGCACGCCCTTGGGTAAATGGGGGTTGGGTTAATGGGGGTGGTTTTTTAAACTACTGATAATCATACCAAATCCGGGTTATTGACCCCCTATATCTCCTCCCTCTTTCCTCTGCGTTCTCTGCGTCTCTGCGGTTCATTATAAAAAGGGTTCTTAACTAACCCAGATTTAGTATCAAATGGTGTTTTAAAAAGGGCTGTTGTGCAAATTATGGCGATTAGTAACGCACAGACTTGTATAAAGGCAAAAAACCAATTGGAATCTAGGGCAAAGGTTGATGATTTTTCTGCCTTTGGCCCGCTCAATCTGATCGTGATTCAACCTACATCTTTCTGCAATTTGGACTGTGATTATTGTTATTTGCCCGATCGCCAAGTTAAGCAGCAGCTATCTTTGGATTTAGTTGAACCTATTTTCAAAACCATTTTTACCAGCCAGTTTTTTCGGCAAGATGCTACTGTTTGTTGGCACGCAGGTGAACCCCTTGCCGTTCCAATTTCGTTTTACGAAGCTGTTTTTCAAGGGATTGATGCAGTCGATCGACAATACAATAAAACGCCCTATAAACTTAGACAATCATTTCAAACCAACGCTATACTGATTAATCAAGCCTGGTGCGATCTGTTTAAGCAATACAATGTTCATGTTGGGGTGAGTATTGATGGGCCAGCTTTTATCCATGATGCTCATCGCAAAACCCGCAAAGGATTGGGAACTCATGCTGCGACAATGCGCGGGATCTCTTATTTACAAAAAAACAATTTTGAATGTAGTGCGATCGCAGTTCTTACCGAAGACTCTCTAGATTATCCTGATGAAATCTTCCATTTTTTCATGGATAATGGCATTACTAATGTTGGATTCAACATGGAAGAAACGGAAGGAAATAATCAAGTTTCTTCGCTGGATCGGGCGGGTATTGAAAATCGGTATCGGGCTTTTATGCAAAGATTTTGGGAATTAGTTACCCAAAGCAATGGAGAATTCAAACTGCGGGAATTTGAAACAATTTGTAGTTTGATCTATGCAGATTCGCGGTTGCAAAATACCGATATGAACAAACCTTTTGTAATTGTCAATATTGACTCCAAAGGAAATTTTGCTACCTTCGATCCAGAACTATTGTCAGTGCAGACCGATCGCTACGGCAAGTTTATCTTAGGAAATATTCTCGAAGATACCTTTGAATCCGTCTGTTCCAGCGAAAAGTTTCACCAAATGTACGGAGATATGTCCGCAGGGGTAGCCCTCTGTCGCCAAAACTGTCCGTATTTTGGCCTATGTGGTGGTGGAGCCGGAAGCAACAAATATTGGGAGAATGGCACTTTCAACTCTTCAGAAACAAAAGCTTGTCGCTATCGGATCAAGGCGATCGCAGATATTGTCTTAGAAGGCTTAGAAAGTTCAATGGGATTTTAATACTAACCCAAGTTGCTAGTTATAAGATTACGGCTACTCTTTGGTACGTAGTTGCGCTTTAGACAAATAACTAGTAACTAACCCGAATTTGGTATAATTCCGAATATTCACTAGCAACTGGCGTGAAATGACAAGAATTCCGTTCAAAGCTTCCGTATAATTACGGTTGCTTCTGAATTTGGAAGTGTTTTTTATTCTCAAGAAACGACTTTATCAGTGTGAAAATGATCGATAAATTGCATTTTCACTTAATTTTTTATTTTCTAAAAAAACTCCGAATAAGAAGCAGCTAATAAAGTCTAAATCAATTGTGCTAAAAGGAAATGAATATGAAAATTAAAACTCAATTGTTGTTGCTCAAAGAAGATCGATCGCACAAGCCGAACAGCAAGCTAGTGAAACTAAGTTTTTTATCTACAGTATTTCTGATTCTGACCACAGGTTTATGCACAACTCCGAGCTTTGCATCTTCAACCGAGTCGGTAAACCCAGAAACAGACATTGAGGCAATTACAAACACACCTACCTTTGTACCAACAGATCTGGCGAATCCAGAATTATGGGATTCTATAGTTATCAATCCAGCACCTAGATCTGCTGACGATCGACCCAGTACTACAGCGGGAGATTTGGCGATCGTTGAACGCACCAAGAATGGAATCACTAGTTCCGATCCAACCATCTCGGCTTCCAGTCCAAAGCAGACTGAAACTCCAACCGAAGCACCCAACCCCACAGAATCAGTCACCACCAGCCAAACGGCAAATCGCTGGCATTTTCTCATTCAACCTTATCTCTACTTGCCAATCAGTGCTTATGGTGATGCTACGGTACGTGGATTCAGGGCAGATTTTGCTAAGGATGCCAGTGATATTTTCTCTACTGCTAAAGATGTGTTTGAGTTTGGAATATTAGGACGAGCAGAAGCTTGGACACCTAATTACCGTTGGGGTTTTTTGCTAAATGGTGAGTATCTAGCAGTTGGAAACAGCAATAGCTTTACCCGCCCTAATCCTAATCGGTTTTTGAATTTGGCACTCGATCGCATAGAGCAGCGAATTCAAGCACGGGCTGATGCAGTTCTAAGTTCCCAGATTGCCGATTACCTCCGGGGTCGCCTGGATGGTAGAGTTCGACAAGAACTTGAGGCACGTTTGGGCGCTCGTCTAGAAGATATTATTCCCTCAGAATTTCGGTCTAAGTTAGACGCAGAAGCTTGGACAGTTGATCTGGCAGTTGCCTATCGCTTCTTTAATCAGTCCCAAGTTAACCCCAAAGGAGCTAGTAGCGAATTTGACTTAGGCCCTTTCGTGGTTGATCTAATAGGAGGTGTGCGGATTGGTGGGATCAACGCAGATCTGGAAATAGACACCAACCTGGGTGGAGGAGGCGACTATAGCCGCAGTATCACCCTAGTGAAACCATTGCTGGGAACCCGGTTCCGATATAACTTTTCGCCCTATTTAGCAGGAGTTATAGGAGGTACAGTTGCGGGGTTTAATATCGGTAATTTAGGGCTAAATTGGGAGGCTCTTGCGGGGTTGGATTGGAAGTTTTCTGGCAATACTTCTGTAGGGATTGGCTATCGTTTTGCCTACCTTGGCTACAACACTGGTAGTGGTAACGATGAGTTTGACATCAGCCTTTACAGCAATGGGCCTTACTTCTCATTAACTTTCCGTTTTTAAGCTTTTCTCCGACCTCTCGATCCGCCAACTCTAATGAGCTTGAATTTTATGAAGATTCGTCGCATTTTTACCTCTTGCCAACAGTTGTCTAACATTAAATCGCTGCGAGTGCTGACTTTAGGCATTCTTTCTGCACTACTGACAGCCTTACCAGGGAAAGCGGCAGAGAATATCTACTTTCAATATGGACCGATTGTGAGATCGCTTCCCGTCCGTTCTTTAGAAAATTTTGCTAAAACAGGTGAGATTGATGAGGATCTGAAGTTCTACTTTCAGGTTGCTAAAGCCAACGATGAAACTAAAAATAAGTTTCGAGAGCTTCTGGTAAAACGTTTGGAGTTTCCGCCTTTCGAGGTGTCTCAGTTTTTCAATAGTGAACTGGGTTTTGGTATTCTGGAGCGATTAGGGCAGTACGTACAAATCCCAAAGCGGAACAATGGAAAAGTAGCTCTCCGGGCAGGGATAGTTCTGGCGGCGTTTGACTCACAAGGATTTACACTGCTGAACTTTCTGAAAAAGCTGCCTGTGGATATGTCTGTGGATGTGGCATCTGCCCTCAAAGGATTTCAGACGCTGGAACGGGTGGTAGAAGCAACGAATTTTTTCACTCAGAAAATGTCAGCTTTTTCGGCTCAGGAGTCTAAGACGGCTACCAGTGTAGACTTTGCCAACTTACCAGACCTGCGCCAGCCTGGTCGTTTTGAGGTTCAGGAACAACGCTGGGTATTAAAAGATGCTAACCGAAATCGCCAATTTTATGTGTTGGTTTATCAGCCGCAAAAATCGGGTTCTGGAAAAACTCCGGTGCTGATTATGTCTCATGGGTTAGGCTCTAAACCTGAAGATTTTGCAAAACGGGCGAAACATTTAGCATCTTATGGCTTTTTTGTGGCTGTACCACAGCATCCCGGAAGTGATACACAGCAGGTACAAGACCTCAAAGATGGGTTATCCAGATATTACTTTCTGACCAATGAGTTTATTAATCGACCGCGTGACATTAGTTTTGTGATCGATGAACTGGAACGGCGGAATCAAAGGTCTTTTGGTGGTCGCTTAGACTTGCAATCTGTAGGTGTGGCGGGCCATTCCTTTGGTGGATATACTGTGTTAGCACTTGCTGGAGCAACGATCGATTTTAAGTTTCTGCAAAAGGAGTGCGATCGCCCTTTTGGTCATCTTAATACCTCATTGCTATTACAATGCCGAGCCTTGCAACTACCTCAGCAAGAATACAATTTCCGAGATCCGAGAGTAAAAGCGGTGTTTGCCGCCAACCCAGTCAACTACGCAATTTTCGGTGCCAAAGGACTAAACCAAGTTTCAGTGCCAGTATTCCTCGTCGGGGGTAGCGACGATCCCGCAACTCCAGTAGTCTTTGAACAAACCCAATCTTTTCCGTTATTGAGTTCTCCTGTGAAATATCTAGCACTGGCAGAAGGACAAGCTCATATTAACTTGGCAAATTTGGATGTCGGAATGACGCAGACTATAAACTCCATTCAAGGTATATCTCTGGCTAGTCCTTTTTTACTTCAGAGTTATGCAGATGCGATGCTGTTAGCATTTTTTAAGACTCATTTAGTCGGGGATTCAGCTTATCAACCATATATGCAGTCTGCTTATGCAGAGTATCTGAGCCAAGATCAGAAGTTCAAGCTATTTTTGATTAGCAAAGCATCTGATAATGCTGTGAAAGATGCGATCGTGGAGTTCAAATCAAAGCGTTAAGGAAAATTAACCAAAGTGTATCGCTTTTAGCATCAGAATTTTCCTCTATGAGCCTCAGCCTAAAGGCTGAGGTTTTTGCTATTTATTTAAGTGGAATAATAGGGACATCTTGTAAATTATGAATCTAGAAAATGAAAGCCAACATTTGAGATTGTTCGGGCTACCAGCAGAGCAGGGAAGATGGTTATTGATTCCTCTGGGCATGATAGTTTTGCTTTGTTTGGGGACAGTTTATTCTTGGAGTATTTTCCGAAAGCCACTCGAAACATTACTCAATATTGGAGCAACAGAAAGTGTATTTCCTTATACTGTTGCGTTAGTTTTTTATGCTACACTCATGCCAATTACAGGTTTCTATATCGATCGCATTGGCACAAGAAAAATTACTGCGATCGGGGGTTTAATTGTTGGAGTAGGATACATTCTTTCTAGCTTTACAACAAGCATCTCCGCGCTGACACTTACTTATGGGGTGATTGCTGGAACTGGTGTTGGTATTGCT
>JBAVZX010000017.1:0-15685 GCA_049589015.1 Phormidium sp.
GAATTGACAAAACCCGCAAACTTTCCGCCCAAGTCCTCCTAAAATCCTTGGGATTAGCAGACAACGAAATCTTCGATGCCCTGCGACACCCAGAATACTTCCAAAAAACCCTGGAAAAAGAAGGCAACCCTTCCGAAGAAGAAGCCTTAATGGAACTCTACCGCAAACTGCGTCCAGGCGAACCACCCACCGTTTCCGGCGGTCAACAACTCCTAGACTCTCGCTTCTTCGACCCCAAACGCTACGACTTAGGGAGAGTAGGGCGCTACAAACTCAACCGCAAACTGCGCCTGAGTGTTCCAGACACCATGAGAGTATTGACACCCCAAGATATTCTCGCCAGCATTGACTACCTCATCAACCTCGAATTTGACATTGGCAGCACAGACGACATCGACCACTTAGGCAACCGTCGCGTTCGTAGCGTCGGAGAACTCCTGCAAAACCAAGTCCGCGTCGGATTAAACCGCTTAGAACGGATAATCCGAGAACGGATGACAGTTTCCGATGCCGAAGTATTAACCCCCGCCTCCTTAGTCAACCCCAAACCCCTAGTTGCTGCGATTAAAGAATTCTTTGGTTCCTCTCAACTCTCGCAGTTCATGGATCAAACCAACCCCCTAGCAGAATTAACCCACAAACGGCGACTTTCTGCACTAGGTCCCGGAGGATTAACCAGAGAACGGGCAGGGTTTGCCGTTCGGGATATCCACCCCTCACACTACGGTCGGGTTTGTCCTATTGAAACACCAGAAGGGCCAAACGCAGGCTTAATCAGTTCCTTAGCTACCCATGCCAGAGTTAACCAGTACGGCTTCCTAGAAACCCCCTTCTGGCGAGTAGAACAAAGCATAGTCCAGTCTCACCTGCCCCCAGCCTACATGACAGCTGACGAAGAAGACGACAAGCGGGTAGCACCTGGAGACATTCCCATTGACGAAAGCGGCAGAATTTTAGGTGATACCGTCCCAGTCCGTTATCGTCAGGAATTTACTACTACTACTCCAGACCAAGTAGACTATGTAGCAGTTTCCCCCGTACAAATCATTTCCGTCGCCACTTCTTTGATTCCCTTCTTAGAACATGACGACGCAAACCGGGCCCTCATGGGTTCCAATATGCAGCGGCAAGCCGTACCATTACTCAGACCGGAACGACCCTTAGTAGGTACAGGACTAGAAGCCCAAGCTGCTAGGGATAGCGGGATGGTAATAGTTTCTCGGACAGATGGAGAAGTTACTTACGTCGATGCCGAAAGAATCAAAGTTCGTCCCGCATTACCAGAAGGAAGCCAAAGCAACGAACAACAGCCCAAAGAAATTGAATATGTCCTGCAAAAATATCAACGTTCTAACCAGGATACCTGCTTAAATCAAAGACCGATCGTCCAAGTCAGCGATATAGTACAAGCAGGTCAAGTAATGGCAGACGGTTCCGCCACAGAAGGCGGCGAACTAGCATTAGGACATAACATCTTAGTCGCTTATATGCCTTGGGAAGGCTATAACTACGAAGACGCAATCCTAATTAATGAACGCTTAGTTTACCAGGACATTTACACCTCAATCCACGTCGAAAAATTTGAAATCGAAGCCAGACAAACCAAACTAGGCCCAGAAGAAATCACCCGCGAAATTCCCAACGTAGGCGAAGATGCCCTCAGACAACTAGACGAAACCGGAATCATTCGGATTGGAGCTTGGGTAGAATCTGGAGACATCCTCGTTGGTAAAGTCACACCAAAAGGAGAATCAGACCAACCCCCAGAAGAAAAACTCCTCCGGGCAATTTTCGGCGAAAAAGCCAGAGACGTGCGGGATAACTCCCTGCGCGTACCCAACGGCGAAAAAGGTCGCGTCGTAGACGTGCGGGTGTTTACTCGCGAACAAGGCGACGAACTACCCCCAGGTGCAAACATGGTCGTCCGTGTGTATGTCGCCCAAAAACGGAAAATCCAAGTAGGCGATAAAATGGCAGGTCGTCATGGTAATAAAGGGATTATTTCCCGAATACTGCCCTTGGAAGATATGCCCTATTTACCCGATGGCACTCCTGTAGATATCGTCTTGAACCCCTTGGGCGTACCATCCCGGATGAACGTCGGACAAGTTTTTGAATGCTTACTTTCTTGGGCAGGAGAAAACTTAGGACTGCGGTTTAAAATTACCCCATTCGACGAACGTTATGGTAAAGAAGCTTCACGGGCGACCGTGCATGGTAAGTTAGACCAAGCCAGAGACGAAACGGGTAAGGAGTGGCTGTTCCGGCCAGAACACCCAGGTAAGATTATCGTCTACGATGGGCGCACAGGCGAACCTTTTGACCGCCCAGTGGCCGTCGGCAAAGCTTATATGCTGAAGCTAGTACACTTGGTCGATGATAAGATTCACGCCCGTTCAACTGGCCCATACTCCTTGGTAACACAGCAACCTTTGGGTGGTAAAGCACAACAAGGTGGTCAGCGGTTTGGAGAAATGGAAGTATGGGCGCTGGAGGCTTTCGGTGCAGCATACACTTTACAAGAATTGCTGACAGTAAAATCTGACGATATGCAGGGGCGGAATGAAGCGCTCAATGCCATTGTTAAGGGTAAAGCAATTCCTCGTCCAGGTACACCAGAATCCTTCAAAGTGTTAATGCGGGAGTTGCAATCTTTGGGATTGGATATTGCCGTACATAAAGTGGAAACCCAAGAGGATGGTAGCACCAGAGATGTGGAGGTTGATTTGATGGCAGATGTGGGAGGTCGTCGGACTCCTAGCAAGCCAACTTATGAGTCACTGACTCGTGAAGATTTGGTAGAGGAAGAAGAGTAATTAGGTAGTTGGTAGTCGGTGGTTGGGAATCGGAAAAACAGACAAATTTTAGAATAAAAGTTTTTTTCCGGTCTTCTGTTTCCTGAAAAAATCCCAACTACCAACTACCAACTCCCTAAAGATTGAAAATGTCAAGTTGATTTCCTAATAAGAATATTTTGATTTTTGGAGCAGAAATGGCTAAGCTGGAACAGCGTTTTGATTATGTAAAAATTGGCATTGCTTCACCAGACAGAATTCGGCAATGGGGAGAAAGAACTCTACCTAATGGACAAATAGTTGGAGAAGTAACTAAGCCAGAAACTATTAACTATCGCACCCTAAAGCCAGAAATGGATGGCTTATTTTGTGAGCGAATTTTTGGCCCCGCTAAAGATTGGGAATGTCATTGCGGTAAATACAAAAGAGTTAGACATAGAGGCATTGTCTGCGAACGTTGCGGTGTAGAAGTAACCGAATCTAGAGTACGGCGGCATCGCATGGGCTACATTAAATTAGCAGCCCCAGTCGCCCATGTTTGGTATCTCAAAGGAATCCCCTCCTATATCGCCATTCTCCTGGATATGCCATTGCGGGATGTAGAACAAATTGTTTACTTTAACGCTTATGTAGTTCTAGATCCCGGTAACGCCCCTAATCTTAGTTATAAGCAGCTGCTGACCGAAGATCAGTGGATGGAAATCGAAGATCAAATTTACAGCGAAGACACCCAACTCGCAGGCGTAGAAGTCGGAATTGGCGCAGAAGCACTGCAAAGACTACTGCAAGACATCAACCTCGAAAAAGAAGCTGAACAATTACGCGAAGAAATTGCTACTGCCAAAGGACAAAAACGCGCCAAACTAATTAAAAGACTGCGCGTAATGGATAACTTCGTTGCTACTGGTTCTCAACCAGATTGGATGGTTTTAGAAGTTATTCCCGTGATTCCGCCTGATTTGCGCCCGATGGTGCAATTGGATGGTGGTCGGTTTGCGACTTCGGATTTAAATGATTTGTATCGTCGGGTAATTAACAGGAATAACCGCTTAGCTAGATTACAAGAAATTTTAGCTCCTGAAATCATTGTCCGTAACGAAAAACGGATGTTGCAAGAAGCTGTAGATGCGTTAATTGATAATGGTCGGCGCGGTAGAACAGTAGTGGGCGCAAATAATCGTCCGCTGAAATCCCTGTCTGACATTATTGAAGGGAAGCAAGGACGTTTCCGGCAAAACTTGTTAGGTAAACGGGTGGATTATTCCGGTCGTTCTGTAATTGTAGTTGGGCCAAAATTAAAAATTCACCAGTGCGGATTGCCTAGAGAAATGGCGATCGAATTATTTCAACCCTTCGTCATCCATCGCCTAATTCGCCAAGGTTTAGTCAACAACATTAAGGCGGCGAAAAAGTTAATTCAACGCAATGATCCTAGTGTTTGGAATGTTTTAGAAGAAGTAATTGAAGGACATCCAGTATTATTAAACCGCGCACCCACATTACACAGATTGGGTATTCAAGCCTTTGAACCAATCTTAGTTGAAGGTAGAGCAATTCAATTACACCCATTAGTTTGTCCAGCATTTAACGCTGACTTCGATGGCGACCAAATGGCCGTTCACGTTCCTTTATCTTTAGAATCTCAGGCAGAAGCAAGACTGCTAATGTTAGCTTCTAATAATATTTTGTCTCCCGCAACTGGTCGGCCAATAGTTACCCCTAGCCAAGATATGGTTTTAGGCTGCTATTATTTAACCGCTGAAAATCCAGCTTTTGCTAATGATAAAGACCGCTATTTTGCCACACTTGATGATGTAATTGTTGCCTACGAACAAAAACAAATTAACCTCCATTCATACATAATGGTCAGGTTTCATGGCAAAACCGTGCATTCAGAACCAGAAAAACTCGCAAGTGAAGAACGTTCCAGTGATGGACAAATAATCATTAAAACCTTTGTCGGCGAGAAAAGTGGTGTCCTTTTGCGCCGAGTTCGGGAAGATGTAGAAGGCAACTTAATTAGCCAATATATTCGCACCACACCCGGAAGGATTATTTTCAATAAAACCATTGAAAATGCCATTGCGTAGTAGCAGGTTTTGTTAAAGGAGCCGCTGCAATTACAAAAATCTCTGCCCTCACCCTCCCTTACAGTCATTGGTCATTGATTAACCGTCATTAACTCTTTTGCAACCCGCAACAGATAACCCAGATTAATAGAAAAGCAAATAACAAAAAATCAATGACCACTGACTAATAACAAAAGACAAATCACAAATTGCAGGTGACAAATGACTAGCGACAAATTAACCATCAAAGAAGAACAAGTATTTCGTAATCACGTCGTAGACAAAGGCCGATTAAAAAAATTAATTACCTGGGCATTCACCAACTATGGCACAGCGAGAACTGCCCAAATAGCAGACAAACTTAAAGACCTGGGCTTCCGTTATGCCACCAAAGCCGGAATATCCATATCCGTAGACGACCTGCAAGTACCCGATAGCAAACGCGAACTTTTAGAAGCAGCAGAAGAAGAAATTCGGAACACAGAACAGCGTTATTCCAGAGGGGAAATAACCGAAGTAGAACGCTTTCAAAAAGTAATTGATACTTGGAACAGCACCTCAGAAATTTTAAAAGACGAAGTAGTAAATAACTTTCGCAAAAAAGACCCGCTGAACTCCGTTTACATGATGGCTTTTTCCGGGGCTAGAGGTAACATTTCTCAGGTTCGTCAGTTAGTTGGAATGCGCGGATTAATGGCAGATCCTCAAGGACGAATCATTGACCTACCAATTAAAACTAACTTCCGTGAAGGATTAACAGTTACAGAATATATCATCTCGTCCTACGGCGCACGTAAAGGACTCGTAGATACTGCCTTAAGAACAGCAGATTCCGGCTACTTAACTCGCCGCCTGGTCGATGTTTCTCAAGACGTAATCATTCGAGAACTAGACTGTGGCACTAACCGCAGTATCACGATGAAACCAATGACAGATGGCGATCGCATTCTGATTCGCCTCAAAGACCGCCTACTAGGACGGATGTTAGCCGCCGACATCATCCATCCCGCAACCGGAGAAATCATCGCCAAACGCAACGAAGCCATAGACGACGACCTCGCCGACGAAATCGACAAAGCCAAAGTAGAACAAGTCTCCCTTCGTAGCCCCCTCACCTGCGAAGCCGCCCGTTCCGTCTGCCAAGCGTGCTACGGTTGGAGCCTGGCCCACGCCAAAATGGTAGACTTAGGCGAAGCCGTAGGCATCATCGCCGCCCAATCAATCGGCGAACCCGGAACGCAGCTAACCATGAGAACCTTCCACACGGGAGGCGTATTCACCGGAGAAGTAGCCAAAGTCGTCAAATCCAGCATCCCAGGCACAGTCAAATACAGCCGCAGCCTACGTACCCGCCCCTTCCGTACCCGTCACGGTGAAGAAGCCTTCATTGCTGAAACCAACGGCGAAATCACCGTTACTGGAACAGACAATAGCGAAACCTTCTCAATCATCCAAGGCTCAATCCTCCTAGCCGCAGATAACAGCAAAGTAAAAATCGGAAAAACCCTTGGAGAAGTCCCGATCACCGGGCGCAACGTCCGACGAACCACAGAAAAAGCTGTAAAAGACGTAGCCTCCGACCTAGCGGGAGAAATTAAATTTGCTGACCTCATACCCGAAGAAAAAACCGATCGCCAAGGCAACACTACCAGAATCGCCCAACGCGGCGGACTAGTCTGGGTGCTCTCAGGAGAAGTATACAACCTACCACCCGGAGCGGAACCAATAGTCAAAAACAACGACAAAATAGAAGCCAACAGCGTCCTAGCTGAAACTAAACTCCAAAGCGAACATGGCGGGGTAGTCCGCTTACCTCAAGACAACGACACAGGCTTAGCCCGTGAAATAGAAATCATCACCGCCTCCGTCCTCCTAGACACAGCCAAAATTCGTGCCGAAAAATACCAAGGAGTCGATCACTACCTCATAGAAACCCAAAGCGGACAACTCTTTTCCTTAAAAGCCGCCCCAGGTACAAAAGTCCAAAACAACCAAGTAGTAGCCGAACTCATAGACTCTAGCTACCGCACCACCACAGGCGGCATCATCAAATATGCTGGAGTAGAAGTCGCCAAACGCGGCAAAGCCAAACAAGGCTACGAAGTTATCCAAGGCGGCACTCTCCTCTGGGTACCAGAAGAAGCCCACGAAGTTAACAAAGACATCTCCCTGCTTTTAGTGGAAGATGGACAATTTATCGAAGCTGGAACCGAAGTAGTCAAAGACATCTTCTGTACTACAAGCGGCGTAATCGAAGTCGTGCAGAAAAACGATATCCTGCGGGAAATAGTCATTAAACCTGGAGACTTGCACCTAATCGATGACTTAGATGCTCTAGCCCCAGAGCACCGTTCCATAATGACAGAAAACACAGGCAGCCTCGTCCACCCAGGCCAAGAAATCTATCCCGGTATCACCTCCGAAGAACTGCGCTACCTAGAATACATCGAAACCCCCGAAGGCCCAGCCCTCCTCCTCCGCCCAGTCCAGGAATACCACATCCCGGATCACCCAAGCGTCCCCACCCAAAGAGCCTCATCAAAAACGGAAGGACTCCTAACCACCATAACCCAAGAACAAAGCTCAAAACTCCCAGAGTCCTCCGTCCCCGCCCCCTTAGACGCAGCCCAATCCCTAGAACTGCGGGCTGTCCAAAGACTACCTTACAAAGACGGAGAACGAGTCAAATCCGTAGAAGGACTAGACCTACTGCGGACACAACTAGTATTAGAAATTGGCAGAGACGCACCACAACTAGCCGCAGACATCGAGCTAATACCAGATGAAACCGACCCAGAAGTAATGCGTCTCCAACTAGTGATATTAGAATCATTAGTAATTCGTCGCGACGTAGACGCAGATGCCACCCAAGGTAGCACCCACACCCGCCTACTAGTACAAAACGGACAAGAAATCCCCCCAGGGGCAGTAGTCGCACGCACCGAAATTCAATGCAAAGAAGCCGGAGAAATTCGCGGTATTCGCCAAGGCGCAGAAGCAATTCGCCGCGTATTAATTGTCAGAGACGCTGATTTAATCACCATAGAAACCAACGTCACCAGCAAAAAAGACCTCACCATCAAAGTCAATGACTTAATTACCGATGGCATGACCATAGCCCCAAGTATAGTTGCCCCCTCCTCCGGTATGGTAGTCGCCATTAACGAAACCGACAAAGGCATTGAAATCGTAATGCGAATCGCCCGACCTTATCGCGTATCCAACGGTGCAATTTTACATATTGACGACGGAGACCTGGTGCAACGGGGAGACAACCTAGTTTTACTAGTGTTTGAACGCACAAAAACCGGAGACATCATTCAAGGTTTACCCAGAATCGAAGAACTCCTAGAAGCCAGAAAACCAAAAGAAGCCTGCATCCTCGCCCGTCGCCCAGGAACCGTACAAATCGTCTATGGAGACGACGAACCGCACGAAATCAAAGTCATCGAATCCGACGGAGTAATCGCCGAATATCCCATCGGCCCCGGACAAAACGTTATCTTTTCCGATGGACAAGAAGTAAAAGCCGGAGAACCCTTAACTGACGGCCCATCAAATCCCCATGAAATCTTGGAAATCTTCTTCGAGTTACATCGGGAAAACCGAGGCATTTACGAAGCTTCACTAGCTGCCTTAAGAGCCTGCCAAACCTTCCTGGTCAATGAAGTGCAGTCAGTATATCAATCACAAGGAATTGAAATCTCCGACAAACACATTGAGGTAATCGTTCGCCAAATGACTTCCAAAGTCCGAGTTGATGATGGAGGCGACACAGTAATGCTCCCAGGCGAACTCGTAGAACTGCGACAAATTGAGCAAGTAAACGAAGCCATGTCAATTACTGGCGCAGCTACGGCTCAGTACACTCCCGTGCTACTGGGAATCACGAAAGCCAGCTTGAATACTGATAGCTTCATTTCCGCTGCTTCGTTCCAAGAAACCACTAGGGTGTTAACTGAGGCGGCTATAGAAGGGAAATCTGATTGGTTGCGTGGACTAAAAGAAAACGTCATCATCGGACGATTGATTCCTGCTGGTACAGGATTCAACGCTTATGAAGAAGCTATGTCATCACCTGACATAGACTTAACTTATGACGGGAGTGGGGTGCTGGATGACGAAGTAAGTTTGTCTGAAGTAGTGTTGGACGATCGAACTGCACGTAACTACCGCATGGAAATCACCAGAGATGACAGAGAAATCGAACCCACTAAAGGTCGTGGTGGTTACCCCTTCTTATCTGATGGTGATGAATTAATTGATGATGAAATCTATGGCGATGATGACATGGAAGACGATGAAGATGATGATATGGATTAGTAACTAACTCAAGTTGCTAGTTATTTAAAAACCAAGTTTCTCTGGTTAAAATCACCAAGAGAAGAAACCGGGTTTTTAGCTGCGGCGAGGAGTCAAAGTTTTGTAACTAGCAACTTGGTTTAACTAGTCCAATTAAAAATCAAAGAACCAAAAAGAAAAGTGACGAAGCAAGCTCAACTCCTGCTTCGTCACCACCTTTTCTGAATCCCACGACCTTAGTCAGGCTTGTACATCAAATCAACTCCAAATAGCTAACTCCTTGTGAGAGTTTCCGATTCTAATTGTGCCGTCCGAATAGATACCTTCCGTGTTTGCTCACCATGTCTGACAACCAATTGCAAACTTTGTCCCAATTGAGAAACCTCAACAATATTTTGCAAAACTGTCGCATTACTTACAGGTTGACCATCAATTTCCACAATCACATCCCCTCTGCGTAAACCACTTTGAGCCGCAGGAGTATTCGGCAAAACACCCACCACTAATACACCAGAAACTTCTGGGATTGTAAGGGGAGAATTGGGATCGCTGTTGTTTTCTTTAGCCAATTCAGGCGTTAAACTCACCATTTGAATGCCAATATAAGGATGGGCAACAGTTTTTCCTTGGGCTAATTGAGTGCTAATTTGCTTGGCTTTATTGATCGGAATCGCAAAACCAATTCCCATTGCTCCAGCACGAATTGCCGTATTAATTCCGATTACTTCTCCCGAACTATTTAATAGTGGGCCACCAGAATTACCTGGATTAATTGCAGCATCTGTTTGAATAAAATCAAGTCGTTTGTCAGGAACTCCCACCTCCACAGAAGGTCGTTTCAAAGTACTGACAATGCCCAGAGTAACAGTGTTATCTAATCCTAGTGGATTACCAACTGCGATCGCCCAATCTCCCACCTGTACAGCAGACGAATCTCCTAAAGGTGCCACAGGTAAAATTTTGCCTTTGGGGTCAATTTTCACCACTGCTAAATCAGTTACTTCATCAACTCCCTGCACTTTACCCGCAAAAGTGCGTCCATCTTTTAATGTAACTGTCACCTTATCCGCTTGGTCAACTACATGAGCATTGGTGAGAATTACCCCATTTTTATCGATAATAAAACCACTACCTTGACCTCTCATTAGTCCCTGTTGTGGGCCTCGTGGCATGGTAAAGTCTTCACCAAAAAAACGCCGGAAAAATGGATCGTCAAAAAATGGATCGACTGTGCGGTTAATGGTACGTTCGGTATCAATTCTAACTACTGCTGACCCAACACGATTAACTGCTGCGGTGACAAAGCTGCTGTTCCGTTGTAAGGAATCGATGCTTGCCTTTTGAGTAACTTCCGTAGTTAATGAATTGGGTGATGTCGTAGAAACGTTATCAGATAACGTCTCTTGATTTTGAGCAATTGCCTCAAAAGGTAATACTGCCATCGCACTCCAAGAAATAATTATTCCCAAAAGAGTGACAAAGGTATATTTGATCAAGCGACTGAAAAAGGAAAGAATCTTCGTCATTTGCATAATGTTGACTTTTTAACTCCACTGTGCTATTTAAAAGCTTCAGTATTTGTGGTGCAGAGTTTTCTCTAACTATTTTTACAGTTCAGGGGCTAATGATGGGGGTAAGATGCAACAAAGTAGTTTTGTTGTCACCTAAGCTAGGATTATCAATATTGATAGTCTGTAAATGATGATTGGATCTAAAGATGAAATTTTTCCTGATTCTGAGACAAAAGCAGAAGCAGGTTTGATTGATAGTACTAAAACTCTCAAAGGAGCGCCTATAGCTGATAGTGTAGACCACATCCACACTTATCATTCCCATAAGGACGATTCCCCACGTAGCGATCGCGCAGGTCATCATCATGTACACTCAGAAGAATCCCTACGAAGGATAGTTAATCGCCTGTCTCGCATTGAAGGCCACATTCGCGGTATTAAATCAATGGTACAGGAAAGCCGTTCCTGTCCTGATGTGCTAGTACAGATTGCCGCTGTTAGAGGTGCTTTGGATCGTGTATCGCGAATGATTTTAGATGAACATTTGACTGATTGTATTGGTCGGGCGGCAAAAGAGGGTAACATCGAAGCAGAAATCGAAGAGTTGAAGGCAGCTTTGGATCGATTTTTGCCCTAAATAAAAATTTCCCCCCAAAATTTTGCTGTTTCTCCCGGATTCCGGTGTTCTTGATCGGTAGAAATAATACTAGATGCACCCTGATAATTGAAACCCCAGCCCAAAAAACTGGGGTTTTTTCGTGAGTTTTGAGTAATTAATTTTGACTAGCTATCTGTAGCTCCTCTTTCAGCATTCGCTGATAGATTTCTGGTAAGTATTGGCTCATTGAGTTATCTTCTATGCCATATCCCAAACTCGTCCAAGTACCAGAAAGCAGACGCAATACTTCGTCGATCTTTCCCTGACGCAGGAGATTAGCAATATCCACTCCCCAAGCTTGGCGATCGCTTAACCAAGCATGGACGATCGCATCTTGATATTCAGCTTCAAAACTATACATCGTCCACAATAAAACAGGCGAGGGCTTAGGGTGATAACGTTCCGCTTTTTCTAACCATGTCTTGTACAATATTTGATATCGTCCAGCAGCAGTACTACATCTGCCCCGATTTGGGCCAGTGACGATAGTTACGCATAACTGTGGATGGTGACTTAGGTCATGTACCTGTTTACCTCCATAAACTACTGCGTAGGGATTGGGTTCATTTGACTCGCTTGCTGAAATCGTTCGCATCAAAGCGCGAATATAAGGATCGCCCCCAGTCATCTTTAATGGTGGGATAATTACATCTGCTGGACTGGTGACAGTGTTAGTAACAAATATATCTGCGAGTAAATCTTTGGCTAATCTTGGTTCTGAAAGCTGTTTTTGACTACCTTGCCAATGAAAATAACCCGATGACTGTCTTTGGATAGCTTGGCAGCTAATTAGCCAGAAGATGAGAGCAACAGCTGCTACTGAACTGGCAACTGTCACCCGCTTGAGAGTGAAATCTGACCTTTTTTTGCCTCTTGCAGAACGCTTGCCAGCAAATCTCCGAGCCAAAATCCCCACTCCTCAACTCAATAAAATCCTGTTTCCATGATGCGAGTTCATCTCACACTGGCAAACAGTTCCTCCCAACTTTTTGTTTTCGCTTGTGGCTGAGCAACAATTTCCACAATTTTATTGGCGGCTGCTGGTTGAAATAATGCCTCAACACAAGTCTGCGCTACTTTAATTCGGGGTATCCGACCTTCAAACAAAGTGTCAGCGACGGACATCACAACTTGTTGGGGATTTTCCTCATTAGTCAGACCACCAGGGCGAACTATTGTATAGGAAAGACCACTATTTTGGAGATATTCCTCAGCTTGTTTTTTCCACACTAAAATCAACCAAAACAAATTTAGTGGATGAAAAAACCGTGATACACAAAGGGACGTTACCAAAACAAAGTGCTCAATGTTATTTGCTTTAGCAACATCGACTAAGTTTTTGGTGCCTTCGTAGTCTACTTTGTAAGGACCTGTGGGGTCAAAACTAGGACTAGCGCCAGTAGCACAAAGTAGGACTGTACTATCACCAATCGCCTGAGTTAGACTCTCAGGTTGTAGTACATTCCCAACTACTAACTCTACTTCATCTGGCAATAATCCTTTGGCTTTTTCCAAATCCCGCACTAAAGCACGGACAGGAATTTGCCGCTTTACCAATTCTTGCACTATTCGGCGACCTGTTTCACCTGTTGCTCCTGCTACAAATGCTTTCATGCTTCAAGCTATATTGGTTAGCATCGTTTATTTACCATGAGACTTTTTTTGAGTTACCTAACCCTAATAGAGATAGGACTGGCTCCGAAATTTTGCTTCCATCAAGAGGGTTTAATCGATTTACTCCCGAAAATGATAGTTGCCTATAATGACATAGAGCAAGACACAAATTTTCGCAAAGTCTCACCCTCACCTCATCAGGATTGAGTTTTGTTGATCCATGAGGTATCGCTCGTTTAAGACACAACCTTAACAATTGTCAGGCGTGTGGAGCAGATAATGATGAATTTTTGCAAGCGTGCTGATTTTACCAGGATATGAAAGTTATATGCAACCGCTTTCTCCCTATAGGAGTATTTATTGTCAGAGGAGTATCCCAGACAAAGAGATATTTATCGAATAAAAACTTAACAGTTATTGATTTTTCCGGTTAAAATTCACGATTTAGATGTAAGTTTTTTTCCTGTAAATGGGCATCCTGAAAATAGACAACCTATAAACAATTTCGGATAGCATCTATGCAATCACAATACAGCGAGTATCAATCTATAGAAATGTCTGAGACGCTTTTGGATTTTAGACAAAGTTTTGCGGAGCCAGAAGAGGACAGCGTACAAGCTGTTGAAGAACTAGAGCCATTTCGCTTTCATGGTTATTTTGAAGATTGTATGGAGATGAGTGCGCCGCCAGAGGTAGTTGCTGAGTATCTTAATGCTCATCATGAGTGGTTTCGGCGTTGTGCTCAACCGATGAAAGCTGAACCTTTAGGGGAAAATGGCTATGCTTTAGTAATCGGGCGGTTTGGTTCTTTTGGTTATGAAGTAGAGCCAAAAATTGGTTTACATCTATTACCACCGGATGCTGGTATTTACCGTATCCGCACAATCTCTATTCCAGGTTATCTGACTCCTGGTTATGATGTGGATTTCAATGCGGCAATGAAATTAATTGAGGTAAAGGCAGATTCAGTTGAGGATAATACGGAGCTAACTAAGGATTTACCTAGTACAATTACTAGGATAGAATGGCAACTTGATTTAGCTGTCTTTATTCACTTTCCCCGGTTTATTTATCGGTTGCCTAAATCTTTAATTCAAACTACAGGCGATCGCTTATTAGCCCAAATTGTCCGTCAGGTGAATCGCCGCTTAACTCAAAAAGTCCAAGAAGACTTTCACACTAGCTTAGGATTGCCATTACCCCAAAAATCTAAAAGGCATTAATCGGGAATTTCAGATTTAATCTAAGTTAGAGTTTTAATTCTGAAATCCCCTATATTTTTGGTTACATTTTGCTGATGATTCTTTGCAAAATCTCAATGCCAGTAAATGCCTGCCAACCAAACAAAACCAGAAGTACAACGTTTAAAAAAATGTGGCTGTAGCGTGCCCAATTTTGCCCTTTTTGCATCAGGGGAGAAAGTGCAGCGGAAGTAGCAATTAACCCAGTCATGCCCAACCCTGCCAGCAAATGAGGGCCAACAAACAATTTGCCATTATTGATATACGTAACACCCATACCAATCAGGGTGGCAATTATCATCACTGCCAAAAGTAGAGAGCCTACTTGGTAATGTTTGATGTTAAACTTACCCTTGATTAGCTGTTTTTTCGCTTCCCCTTCTGCGCTTCTGGTACGTCGAACTAAAACGCCCAGGTATAAGGCATACAGCGATAAGGCAAATAGAATCCACATTAAAGTGGGGTGAATAAATTGACTCCAAACTTTTACAGAGGTAGGAATTTCCAAGCTCATAGACTCTTAACAATGGGAGGAACTTTATAAAACTTAGCATAATTGTTCCAGTTCTTTGTATAGTTAAGATTATCTCCGATGTTTCTTTTGTAACCAATCGCTTTATTTGCATAATATAGCTGCACAATTGGCATAATGTCGGGGGTACTGTCTTCTCAAATTTGAGATTTAACGCTAAGTTGTCAGTGAGTGGAATGGAACGAGGGACAGGCATGATCTCCACTAAAGATAAAGATGTCTTATTAAGACGGGCAGCACAGACGGGTGACATTAATGGAGTTAAAGCTTTACTGGCGCAGGGTGCCAATCTTAATTCTACAGATAAAGATGGCACTACTCCTTTGATGTTTGCGGCTCGCAATGGCTATATAGAAATAGTCACAGTTCTTTTGGAAGCTGGAGCTAATGTTAATAAGCCAAAAAAACTCAACGGGTTGACGGCTTTAATGTTGGCTGCTACAAGCAATCAAGTGGATGTAGTTAAGGCTTTAATCGCTGATGGCGCTGATGTAAACGCCAAAAACGATGAGGGAAGCACTGCATTAATGGCAGCGGCTTTTAAAGGAAACACGGAAGTAGTGCAGCTTTTGCTAGCTGCTGGTGCGGAAGTTAATGTTAAAGATCAGTATGAAGATACGGCGCTGACTTTAGCGGCTAATAGCGGTTTTACGGATGTGGTAGCGGCTTTATTGGCGGCTGGTGCGGATGTAAATCAAACCAGCGGTGGGGAAACTGCCTTAACTTTAGCAGCCGATCAAGGACACTTGGGAGTCGTCCAAGCGCTATTAGCGGCTGAGGCGGATGTGAATGCGAAAAACCCTGATGGATGGACAGCATTAATTTCAGCGGCAGCTGGTGGTGATACTGAGATTGTGAGAAGTTTACTTGATCGAGGTGCTGATATCAATGCCCTGGATTCTGATCATGAAACAGCTTTGCATTTAGCTGTGGTGGAAGGTAATACTGCTGTGGTGGAAGTTC
>JBAVZX010000018.1:0-7050 GCA_049589015.1 Phormidium sp.
GCACGGAGGCGATCGAATGCCCACCAAAGAAGGCATTCCCCTAATCGAAATTTGGCAAGGTTTAGGAATAGATTGGACAAAACTTTCCCTAACAGAAACCCAGCAAGTTTTTGAAAGTACCGGATTAGGATTTATTTACCTGCCAAATCATTTTCCCCTCGCCGCCGGATTAGTTCCTTACCGCGATCAAATCGGCAAACGTCCACCATTTGCCACAATGGAATTAATTTGGTGTCCCTACGCTGGAGATGCTCATATTATCTCAGGTTTTGTCCATCCTCCCACCGAAAATATGTTTCGTGGCGCTTTGGAAACCAGAGAATATCCCTATTATTTAACTACAATTAAAGGCTTAGAAGGTAGCTGTGATTTACCGCGCGATCGCACCGCCATTATCGGCATAATTAAACAAAATACAGAACTAGAACGCCTACATTTATCCCACAACGACTACGGTTTTAGTAACATCAACCCCCCACTTCCTCCTACAACCAACGAATTAATTAATCAAATAGAATCAGTATTAAAAGGTGAACCATCAGAAATGATGCAATCTGCCATTTGGAACGGAGGTTTTTACCTTTGGCATTGCGGAATCTGCCCAACAATGGAAGCAGGAATTGCTGTAACTAAAGAGATTTTAACTAATAAAAATGCGGCACAAAAGTTAGAGGAGGTTCTAGGTGCGATCGCAACATTACAACTAACTTATAAAACTTAAAAAATATTTGATTTTCAATTTCAAGGAATGTCATCATTTTATCAACTGCTGCAAAAAATCAAAGAAAGACCAGGAATGTATATTGGTTATCCCTCTGTTTCCGACCTATTTATGTTCCTGTGCGGTTACAGACGTGCTTGCCAAGATATGGGTATTCCTCTCAGCGAAGAAGAGAAAGAATTTCACGAATTTCAACCTTGGTTGCAGAAAAGATTTGCTGTTAATACCTCAGCTTCATGGGCTAAAATTATCCTGCTTTACTCAGGAAATGAAACTCATGGATTTGAAATGTTTTTTGATTTGTTATCAGAATTTTTGCAGGAACGTCACTATTTATCGGAAAAAATTACCAAAAGTTCTACTCATTAGAATTTGAATCTTTCGACTTCAGGGAGTATTTTACTTTGGATATTTCAGCATTAATTTTAGCAGGCGGACGCAGTACCAGAATGGGTGAAGACAAAGCACTCATTCCTTGGGATGGCATACCCTTATTAACCAGAGTTTCCCAAGTCGCAACAGAATGCTGTCAACAAGTTTATATTCTCACACCTTGGTCGGAAAAATATCAGAAAATTGTCCCAGAAAAATGTCAATTTCTCACCGAAACTCACCCCGGACAAGGGCCATTATTAGGTTTAGCTGAAGGACTGGAAAAAATATCTTCAGAATGGGTATTACTATTAGGTTGCGATTTACCTTTACTGCAATCTAATATCCTGCAAAATTGGATCGAAAATTTAACTCAAATTCCCGCCGAAACTTTAGCTGTAGTACCCCATCAACAAGCAAGATGGGAACCTTTATGCGCCTTTTATCGCCGTTCCGCCTTACCAAATTTACAGGAGTTTATTCAACAAGGTGCGAACTCATTTCAAAAATGGTTAGCACAGACAAAAGTGGCAACTATTCCAGTTAGTCAAGCTTGCCAAGAAATGCTGTGGAATTGCAACACACCGATCGATCTAGAAAAAAAACACTAAGTTTTAGTTTCAAACAATCACCGAATCTTTAAACAATTCGTTCACATAACGACGCACTTCTAAAACTTGGTTATTTTGATCTACCATCACCACAGTCGGAAAATAATTTTTCAATTCTTCCTCAGTAAATTGGGCATAAGTCATAATAATTAATCGATCGCCCTTCATCCCCAATCTAGCCGCCGCCCCATTTAACTCGATCGCCCCAGAATTAGCTGGCGCAGTAATAGCATAAGTAATAAACCTTTCCCCATTGGCAATATTAACAACTTGCACCTGTTCATAAGGCAATATACCAGCAGCATCCAACAGGGTTTGATCAATACTAATGCTACCCATGTAATCAAGATTTGCCTCTGTCAGAGTGCAATTATGAATTTTGGCTAAAAGAAGCGATCGCTGCATCGATTTTTTTATTATTTTATTAAATCATTGGTCATTGGTCATTGGTCATTGGTTCGTAGGACAGGCATCTTGCCTGTCATTACATTACCAATCCCCAATGACCATTTTAGTTACTTATAGGCTTTGATGCACTCTTCAACCAGAGGCATGACTTTATCAATATCTTGCCAACCTAAGATTTGAACAGCCTTCTTTTCCAAATTTTTGTACGATTGGAAAAACTCCGCAATTTCGTCTAAGCGGTGTTGTTGAACATCTTTCAGAGATTTTACATTTGCGTAACGCGGATCTTTGTCTGGTACGCAGAGAATTTTTTCATCGCGATCGCCACCATCAATCATTTCTAACATCCCGATCGGTCGCGCCGCAATCACACAACCCGGAAAAGTCGGCTGATCCATAATCACCATACCATCAAGCGGGTCGCCATCATCAGCCAGAGTATTCGGTACAAAACCATAATCGTAGGGATACTGAACCGAAGAATAGAGCACTCTGTCTAAAGCAAACGCTTGCATATCCTTGTCAAACTCGTACTTATTCTTACTTCCAGCAGGAATTTCAATCAAAACGTTAATCAAACCTAATTTCGGTTGGGCAGGAATTAGTGATAAGTCCACTGTGTAAAGTCCTCTAAACTAAAGCAATTACGGGGCGTGGTTGTAGAGACGTTTCATGAAACGCCTCGTTCCTAAATCCTAGATTTCACCTCCCCGTGTAGCATTTTAGGGGAATACCGACACGAGATCTCATCTTCGGTTAATTCCCTAAAATTTAATCATTAACAGGTTTACTCAAGGGGGCATCTCTGATATCATTCCCTCTGGTTAGGTAGTGGATATGTAATTTGCTGCAAAACCTCAACACTGTCTGAAGAGTAGTGTGCAATCACAAAGAAAGGTAAAGTCAGGGTTACTAAAGCAATGACTGTTCCCACAATATCTGCCAACCGTTGAGGCGGTCGTTCAGGGGAAGGGGCAGGGTCACTAGAGTTCATAAAGTAGTATGTGAACTGAGTTTATTGGTCAATTCAGCTGAAAGAATAAGTTACAAAATTGGGAAAAAACTCTCCCAACTATCATTTTACCCAATCTTCACAATTAGGTTGTCTTTTAGAAAACAATCTACACTTAAATCATTCTTAAGATCTATTTAAGAACCTCTCAGAGTAACTAAATATTAGCCTTCTGGCAGAAGGCATTCGATTTTCGTTTTTCATTTTCATACCTGCGATAGAGACATTTCAGGAAAACTCTCTACAATGCTTGGGATTTTTTAAGTGTTTATACTCAGTCAACTTTACCGACCTGAGTAAGCAGTCAAAGGTTCCTTGATAAATCGAATGTAAAAGTGTTTAAAGGTAGACTTCAGGACACGGGGTAAGCCAAAATCGATCGGCACCAGTCGATCGGGCAACTTCCAATCTACCACCTTCAAATCCTCCGGTTGCAACAGCGGAAAATCGATCGCAGCTAAATTAGAACACAAACCCAACCTCATAGCAGCTGCAACTGTGGGCACAGTCAAAGGATCGACATTCAACATTTCCACGATCGATCTATCCAAAGCAAAAACATCAGAAGCAGCAGCTAAAACCCCCAACTGACGAGGTTCCCCACCACTAGGCCCATTACCTTCATGACCGATAATACCATCTAAAATCGTTAATTTCGGATTAATAGTTCTGGCAGTTTCTACCAACATTTCCCCAAATCTAGCACTATCCTTGCCAGCTTCCGTATGCCACCAAGCTTTCATTTTTCCCGGTACACAACCGAATAAATTCTTCACTCCCATAGTCATAGTTAGCTGAACTTGAGATTTTAACTTAGTTAAATTAATCACCACATCTGCATTCATCGCTTCAGGGGAAAGTAACAAGTGATTAAACTGTTCGCCAACAGTTTGGTAACGCTGACCACTAAAATTAATAATCGGCACATTTAGTTCTTCAATTAATGGCAAATAACCATTAGCTTTCGCCACTCCCAAAGCACTACCAAAAGCCGGACTATCACCTAAAAAAGGTTCACCCCCAGCTTCTCTTACCATTTGGACAACACAATAAACAATTTCAGGACGAGTCACACATTCTTTAGTTGGACGAGCACCTGTGAGTAGATTAGGTTTGAGTAAAACGCGATCGCCCTTTTTCACAAAACCCCTCATTCCTCCCAAAGGTTCTAACAGCGATTCTAACGACTCCCGCAAACTATTTAAACTATATGAATTAGCTCTAATTAAACTTACAGTCGATTGCATGATTACTCCAAAGAAAGGCGAGGGGCTCCAGGGGCAGAGGGGCTCCAGGGGCAGAGGGGCAGTTTTGAGTTTTAAGTTTTGAGTTAGTTTGGGGAATTTTGAGTTGTCCCCTTGTCCCCTTGTCCCCTTGTCCCCAGTACCCAATCATTGCATTTTAACGCGATCCTTTGGTAAGTGCAGTCACTCTTTCGCTATTGGGAAAAATACCTTCTCCTTCAAGTTGGGGCAAAGGTGGTTTAATTTCCACTTTCATAATTTGCGAAGTACTAATCACAACTGTTTGATCGCGCAAATGGAAAGTTAACCAAGGTTTAGCTAACAAACTTGCTAATTGTTGTTGAAATTCTTGTGGAGATACAGGCAATTTGAAAGATTCGGAATGACCATCTCGAAACAGAAAATTTACTTGTGTATAACCATCCTGACTGTGCATTTCTTCACTCTCCTTAAAATTAAATTTCCCTGAAAAACATCTGAAGTTGGGAATTTTTAATCAGAATTGTTAGCGGGCATAGAACTCATTTTTTCTAAATCTAATACCTGAGCTAACTCTTCTGCACTCATTAAACCTCGTTCTAAGACAATTTGACGTAAAGATTTACCAGTTTCTAAAGATTCTTTAGCGACAGCTGCGGCGTTGAGATAACCAATGTGAGTATTTAAAGCAGTGACTAATGCTAAACTGCCTTCAGCATAAGCGAGACATCGATCGCTATTTGCCGTAATCCCCACTAAACATTGATGCGTCAAAGCTGAAATCCCATTCCCCAAAATTTCGATGCTGTGAATTAAATCATAAGCAATTAACGGCATCATCACATTTAATTCTAATTGTCCGGCTTGGGCAGCAAAAGCGATCGCACTATCATAACCCATCACCTGAAAACAAACCATCGAAATCATTTCCGCCATTACCGGATTATATTTTCCTGGCATAATCGAAGAACCAGGTTGCACAGGCGGTAATTGAATTTCTTTAAAACCCGTTTTTGGCCCCGAATCCATTAATCTTAAATCAGCAGAAATTTTCACCAAATCTTGCGCTAAATTCCGCAGGGACCCAGAAACATTCACAAAAGGAGCCATACTTTGCATTGCTGCCATTAAGTGTGGCGCAGTCCGCAAGGGAATGTCAATCAACTCCGAAAGAACTTCCGCGACTCGAAAGCGATATTGAGGATGAGTATTTAATCCCGTACCCGCTGCACTTCCGCCTAAACCTAATAAAGTTAAATCCAAAGAAGCTGTTTCGATGCGAACTAAATGATCGGTGAGAATTTGTGCCCAAGCGCGGAAATTTTCCCCCAAACGCACCGGAACCGCATCTTGCAAGTGAGTTCTGCCAGATTTTACTATATTCTGGAATTGTTCGGCTTTGGTGTCTAAGGTGGCGATCGCATCCGATAAAGCCGGATACAATGTTCTTTCCAGCGCCAACAATCCGCCAATTCTAATTGCCGTTGGAATCACATCATTGGTAGACTGACCATAATTCACATGATCGTTAGGACTAATACGTTGGTAATTACCTTTTCTTTCGCCCAAAAGTTCCAACGCCCGATTCGCCAAAACTTCATTAAGATTCATGTGATGGGAAGTACCCGCACCAGCTTGATAAACATCCACCACAAACTGATCTCGTAACTTTCCCGCTAAAACTTCATCCGCAGCTTGCACGATCGCTTGACTAATTTCCTCAGATATGCAACCAAGTTCCCCATTTGCGATCGCCGTCGCCTTCTTAATTAAAATACCAGCATCCACATAAGTCGCTAAAGGTTTAATCCCGCTAATCGGAAAATTCTCAGTCGCCCGTAAAGTTTGAATTCCATAATAAGCATCTGCCGGAATTTCCCGTTCCCCCATCGAATCCTTCTCGATGCGGTAAGCTGCATTATCTGTTTCTGTCATCTTCTTTCGCCGTAAATCTCTCAATCAATTTTCGTGCAATTTTTCCACAATACTGCTTTTGAAGGCAGAGGGGCACAGGGGAAAAGTTTTGAGTTTTGAGTTGTAGGGGCGGGTTTTGCCTTCATATTGTTTGTGAATGGCAGAATTTGTCTACAAAACCCGCCCCTACAAAGTTTTCTTGTCCCCCCTGCCCCCGTTAGTATCCGTAAGATAATCAAGCTAAATCAAGGATAAACGCCGAAAATTCTCGCCAGTATCTTAAGGTCTTTCCTGGTTTGCTTGTTGATTCCTTGGCTGTTTTTGGGCATTCTAAAAATAAACAAACAAATATACCGGAAGAGAGATGACAGGTTCTATGAGTCAAACAACCAAACTTGAAGCCGAATTTTTTTTCCAACATGGGTTACGTCTAAGTGAGGCAAGGAACTATGAAGAAGCGATCGTGAGCTTCGATACTGCCTTAAACATCCAGCCTGACTATCATAGCGCTCTTTGCCAACGAGGGTTTGCGCTAGGAAACTTAAGTCGCCATGAAGAAGCCCTAATCAGTTTTAACGCTGCCTTAGTCATTAGGCCCGATACCTCCTGGATATGGCATAACCGAGGGATAGCGCTAGGAAAATTAAATCGTCATGAAGAAGCTTTGAACAGTTTCGACAGAGCTTTAGAATTTAATCCAAATTCCGCTAATAGTTGGCATAATCGCGGTATTAGCTTAAGCGATCTGGGCAATTATGAAAAAGCAATTAATAGTTTCGCACAATCTGT
>JBAVZX010000019.1:0-5329 GCA_049589015.1 Phormidium sp.
GATATAGCTTTTCGCTTAACTCAACTAAAAAATTTAAAACAGGCTGTTTTAGACAACAAAGATGAAATTATAGATGCCCTAAAAGCTGACTTAAAAAAACCCACATTTGAAAGTTATCTCACCGAAATCGGGGTAATCAAAGAAATTGATTATGCCATCAAAAACCTGAAAAAATGGAGTAAACCCAAGAAAGTCGCAACTCCTTTAGAACAATTACCTGGTTCAGCCTTTATTTATCCCGAACCCTTGGGATTAGTCTTAATTATTGCACCTTGGAATTATCCTTTCTATCTGACAATTTCGCCTTTAGTGGGTGCGATCGCAGCTGGAAATTGCACCATTGTCAAACCATCAGAAATTTCCCCTCATACTTCTAGTATTATCACCAAAATCTGCCAACAAACCTTTGATCCCGCCTATGTTTCAGTTGTAGAAGGCGGCATAGAAACCAGTCAACAACTATTACAACAAAAATTCGATCATATCTTTTTTACAGGCGGTACAGCTATAGGCAAAATAGTCATGGAAGCAGCTGCGAAAAACCTGACACCAGTCACCTTAGAACTAGGAGGAAAAAGCCCTTGCATTATTGATAGTGATATTAACATCGAATATACCGCCCGCAGAATTACTTGGGGTAAATTCATTAATGCCGGACAAACTTGCATCGCCCCAGACTATCTTTTAGTCAATCAAGCAATTAAAAAACCCTTGTTGGATAGCATTAAAAATTCCCTACAAGAATTTTACGGAGATGATCCAGAAACAAGTCCAGACTTCGGTAGAATCATCAATCAAAAACAATTTAACCGTTTAGCCGAACTACTAAAAAGTGGTGAAATTATTGTCGGCGGCAAAACCAACCCAGAAACTTGCTACATTGCTCCCACATTGATTGACAATGTTTCTTTAGATGCCCCAATCATGCAAGAAGAAATCTTTGGCCCCATTCTCCCAATCATAGAATATAACCATCTTGAAGAAGCAATTTCTCTAGTTAACAACCAACCCAAACCTTTAGCCCTTTACTTCTTCTCTAAAAATCAAGAATATCAACAACAGATTTTACAAAAAACTTCATCCGGTGGCGTTTGTCTTAACGATACCATCATGCACATTGGTGTTACAGAATTACCTTTTGGTGGAGTAGGTAATAGTGGCATAGGTAGCTATCACGGCAAAGCTAGTTTCGATGCCTTCTCCCATCAAAAAAGTGTCTTGAAAAAATCCTTCCTAGTAGACATTAAACTACGCTATGCACCCTATTTAGGAAAACTAGATTTATTAAAAAAAATCATCGGTTAAATATCTGTAGAGACGTTTCATAAAACCTTGTTGTTTCCCATTAGGGAAACCCATTTTTAAATGTAATTGCCCATGATGTTTTAGATTCCCATCACATTGACACTCCTCGACCTGAAGGTACGAGGATTCTTGGTATTCCTGCCAGTGCTGAATTACAATAATTATTGTAGTCTAAAAGCACCTACAATGACAAGGGATAATACAATAAGGGTGAGACTCTCAGACTCCGAGTACGAAGCTTTAAAAGAATATGCAAAAAGCACAGACAGAACAGTATCAGAGGTAGTCCGAGACTGGATTAAAAAAATAAAGAAAAAGCCGTCCTAAAGGGACGGGGCTTGTATCCCATTTTTTTGGTCAGCAGCTATAGTTACATTTTGTAACAGAATCGGTAGTGGGACAGAAAATTGAGCGATCGCTAAAATCACACAAATTTCTAACCCATCTCTAGGATTCTTCGTCTTCGTCTTCATCCTTAGAAGGATAGACAAACGTAGAACGTCCAGACAAAATCGACTTACCTAAACTCAAAGCTTTTTGAGCTTGTAATGCTGCTTTGTGTCTCCAAGTTGCTCTACGTTGGTCACGTTTTGCCTTTGATGTTTTCTTCTTAGGAACCGCCATAGTCCTGCATTCACTATTAGTAGACAACCCTCCTATTGTAGGGCATTAACACCCTACCTGATCCCTGTTTCACAAACCACCTTGTCCACCATTAGTTCCATTGACACCACCAAGTCCCGGAGTTTGGTTAATATCAGTACCAAATCCTGGAGTTTGGATAACACCAGCACCAACTCCGGGATTTGGGGTAACTCCATGAATACCGAAAAATCGGGTCTAGATGGGAGAATCACCGCACCTTGATAGTCGGTGAGTGTCAAAGTGAAGTACTTGTTCCTGAACTGTTTGTGGGATTAGTGGGCGATTGACTTGGTGGAGTTTCCACTGCTGTGGGAGCGGGATTTTCAATTTTGAGCAAACCCTGAGCAGTAGGGTAATAGGTAGACCAGCGTTGCGCGTCGGGGTAGTTTTTCCAGTTTTCCCGACTGACTTCTAATGTCAAAATTGGTGCGGATAGACCGCCGTTTTCTGCGGTGATGACTACAGCAGCTTGTGTAACTAGGATGTCATTGTCGAAGCTGCGTTGTGCTGCGGCTCTGGCAACTGTTTCGGCTCGCCTAGTTAATGTTTGGAAAGATTCATTTGGTTGTCGTTCCAGTGTAATATTGACGCGAGAGGTGTAGGCTTGGGCGACTAGTGGTGCGATTCCGCGAAGCGGATCGCTTGTGCGAATCGCACTTTCAGCAGCACAAAAACTGCCAGCCAACCCCAAAAAAACCAATAATCTCCAAGTTCTTATTTGCATTGTTTGACCTCAAGATAAATACTATTAACTAATTCCGCAATTTCAATGAGTTTGGCAACCCGAACCTCAGCGAAGCAGGTGGGGGAACTTTACCATCTCGTTGATCACAACCCAATAGCATCCTTGACATGGGAGACATAACGCTATGAGCAATCAATGGTTGATCACAATTGGCATTAACCAATATCAACACTTCCAACCTTTAAATTATGCCCAAGCTGACGCGCAGGGTTTATGGAACCTTGTAGTTAGTAGGGGTAGTTTTATGCCCGATCGCTGTTTGCTGCTGACAGATACTTCGCCGTTTATTGAAGGTCAGTCTACTTACCCTTCGGGTGAAAATCTCAAGCAATGGCTAGATCATTTATGTCAGCAAGCAATTAAAGATGATGACCTGGTTTGGTTCTTTTTTAGCGGCTATGGTGTGAAGTGGGAGGGGCAGGATTACCTGATGCCTATTGATGGTAACCCAGCTGATGTTAGCGCTACAGGGATCTCTATCAGAGAAATCTATGAAAAACTCAAGGGTTCTAAGGCGGGAACGATTTTAGCGTTGCTGGATATGAATCACCAGCAGGAATATCAAGAGGGTTCGACAGTGGTGGGTAATCAAACTGTGGAACTGGCTAGGGAAATGGAAATTCCTACGGTGCTTTCCGCTCAACCTGGTCAATTTTCATCAGAAGCAGGGGAACTGCAACATGGTTTGTTTACTGCGGCGTTGTTGGAGGGTTTGCGATCGGGTGCTGGTTTGACTCTGGCTAGTTTAAAACGTTACTTAAGTGAACGAGTACCAGAGTTAAGTCAAAACCACAGTCGTCTTTTGCAAGAACCTGTAGTTGTGGTTAATCCTCCCGGAAAGAGTCATCAGGTAATTTTACCGGAACAACCTGTGTTTGCGGGTTCTAACAATGGCGAGTGGAGTTCGGCGACTGCTCAGTTAGTGGGGAGTGGGGCTACAGTTGCTTCTGCGGTAGCAACTAGTGGAGAAAATCCTTTTCAAGCTGCTTTACGTAACCAACAAGAAGCGATGCCGACTCCTCCGGCATCAGCTAGCAATGGGCAACCTAAACCAGCAAATGTTGCTGTTGAAGATAATGATGAGGAGGAGGATAATGGTAGCTTATGGCAGCAAATTCTGCTTTGGGGTGGCGGTTTAGCTTTGTTGTTACTGCTACTTTTGACGACTTTTGGACGCAACTTACTGTTTCCGGCTGGCGAACAAGCAGAACGTTCGGTTGGCGATCCTAAAGTTGGTACTGTGACTCCCACTAGTAAGTTAACTTCTTTGGATAAAGCCAAAGTTCTGTTACGCAATAATCAGGTTAATTCCTACGTTTTGGCGATTAAGCAGGCTAATCAGATTAAGCGTGGTGATTCGCTCTATCGGGAATCACAAGCTTCTATTGAACGCTGGAGTCGCAATATTCTGGATATTGCTCAGGGACGGGCTAATGCGGGAAATTACCGAGGTGCGATCTCTGCAGCTAGTCTGGTACCCCAAGATCCACAACCAATTTTTGCGGATGCAGAAAAGTTAATTCGTCAGTGGACTCCTTTGGCGAAAAAGCAACAGGCAAATCAAGTTGTACTATCTACTGCTAAGGGTTTAATTCGCCCCAATTCTGCTTCTTCTTACATTCAAGCAATTAATATGGCGCGGAAAATTCCTCAAGGTGATCCAGGTTACGCTCAAGCACAAGCTTTGATTAATCTATGGAGTCAAAGTATTTTGAATATGGCTAGACAAAGAGCTAATGACGGTAATTTTGCTTTGGCTGTTCAAACTGCTAATTTAGTTCCTGCTAATACGCCTGCTTATAACCAAGCTAAGCAAGCGATCGCCCAATGGCAAAGTCAAGTTAAGTAGCTTGATCGGGACAAGGGGACAAGGTAAAGATTAAATCGAAGATCACCTGTTCCCTTTTCCCTTTCTGCCCTTCTGCCTTTTGCTATAAATTTATAATTGCTTGCTTAATTGGAATTTCAATGGAAAATTCTGTGCCTATTTCTGGCTGAGAGGTACATTTCAGTTTTCCACGATGTTTCTGCACTATGATTTGATAGCTAATAGCTAATCCTAATCCTGTGCCTTTACCTGGTTCTTTGGTGGTAAAGAAAGGGTCGAAAATCCTGGGTTTAACATCGGGTGGTATTCCTAAAGCGTTGTCGGCAATTTTAATTGTTACTAAATGATTTTTCACGATTTTTGTAGAGATCTCTATCTTTAGTTCGCTCAAATTAGCGCTGTTGATTTCCGCGGTTTTTTCTTCAGTACGACTTTTGCTTTCTAAAGCATCAATGGCATTAGATAACAGATTCATAAATACCTGATTTAACTGACCAGCGTAGCATTCTACCAAGGGTAAATCATCATAATCTTTGATGACTTGAATGCCGGAATGCCCTGATTTTGGTTTGAGGCGATGTTGCAAAATCATTAAGGTGCTGTCAATTCCTTCGTGAATATCTACTGGTTTAATGTCGGATTCATCTAATCGGGAAAAGTTACGTAATGATAATACTAATTGTCTGATGCGATCGGCTCCTACTTTCATCGAATTCAGCAATTTTGGTAAGTCGTTGGCGACAAATTCAATGTCAATTTCTTCGGCTTTTTCTTGAATTTCTGGATGGGGTTGGGGATAATGTTTC
>JBAVZX010000020.1:0-10424 GCA_049589015.1 Phormidium sp.
TGCTTCAACTGTTCAAGGAATTGGACATCGAAGATCGGCTCCAGTGGAAAGAACATACACTAATTTTCAATCAACCAGAAAAACCTGGAACATATTCCCGTTTTGATGTTCCCGATATCCCCGCACCCTTCAATGTGATTTTGTCCATTCTGCGGAACAAGGATATGCTGACTTGGGAGCAGAAAATTCGTTTTGCCGTTGGACTACTTCCGGCTGTAGTTCGGGGACAAAAGTACGTCGAGGAAATGGACAAATACTCGCTTTTGGAATGGCTAAGAAGACAAGGTGTGGACGAAAAAGTAAACACTGATATCTTTATCGCTGTTTCCAAAGCTCTCACCTTCATTAATCCTGATGAAGTATCCGCTACCATTCCTTTAACTGCGCTTAATCGCTTTCTGCAAGAGCGCTACGGCTCGAAAATAGCCTTTTTGGACGGATCACCTACCGAAAGGTTGTGTCAGCCTTTAGCGGACTATATTACCGGATGTGGGGGCGAAGTTCGGATTAACTCGCCGCTTAAGGAAATTGTCCTGAATGAAGATGGCACAGTTAAACATTTTGTGCTTCGCGGACTCAACGGCGCACCCGATGAGATTTTGACGGCAGATGTTTATGTTTCCGCGATGTCTGTGGATGTGGTAAAAGTGATGTTGCCTAAGCCTTGGCAGGAAATGGAATTTTTCCAAAAGCTGGAAGGTTTGGAAGGTGTGCCTGTGATTAATTTACATTTGTGGTTCGATCGCAAACTCACAGACATCGATCAACTGCTATTTTCCCGTTCTGATTTACTCAGCGTCTATGCGGACATGAGTAACACCTGCCGGGAATACGCAAATCCCGATCGCTCAATGCTAGAACTCGTTTTAGCACCCGCGAAAGATTGGATCGATCGCTCCGAAGAAGACATCGTAGCCGCAACAATGGCAGAGTTGAAAAAACTCTTCCCCCACCACTTTGATAGTGATAAGCCAGCCAAATTGCTGAAATATCACATCGTAAAAACGCCGCGCTCAGTCTACAAAGCAATTCCAGGTCGTCAACAACACCGTCCTACCCAAACTACTCCTATTAGTAATTTTTATCTTGCAGGTAGTTACACCATGCAACGTTATTTAGGCAGTATGGAAGGAGCAACACTTTCTGGTAAGCTGACAGCGCAGGCGATCGCTGAAGCACACCCGCAAACAGCAAAAAAGGTAAACAAAACCCCAATCACCTCCCAGCCTGCGACCAATGCTGCAACTGTCTAATTACCCTCGCATGAGAACGCTGGCCTCTTTGGAGAAATCCTACGAACTCTGTCGTCAAATTACAGCTAAATACGCCAAGACGTTTTATTTAGGCGCATTACTAATGCCGGAGGCCAAGCGTCGGGCAATTTGGGCTATTTATGCTTGGTGCCGTCGTACAGATGAACTCGTAGATGGCCCTCAATCAGTCAACACCACCGACGAAACTCTCGATCGCTGGGAACAACAGCTAGAATCTGTCTTTGCTGGCATTCCCCAAGACGATCAAGATGTGGCATTAGTTGATACCCTGCAACGTTACCCGATGGACATTGAACCCTTTCGGGATATGATTGCAGGTCAACGAATGGACTTATACCGCAGTCGATACGAGACTTTTGAAGAACTCAATCTCTACTGTTATCGGGTCGCTGGTACAGTTGGGTTAATGTCTACTGCTGTCATCGGTGTTGATAAGACTATTTACACTGCCCCTTGGAACAAAGATCGAGAAGTTTATATTCCTACAGAAGAAGCGATCGCATTAGGAATAGCCAACCAATTAACTAACATTCTCCGCGATGTTGGAGAAGACGCTCGTCGGGGACGCATCTATCTACCTTTAGAAGAATTAGCTTTGTTTAATTACAGCGAAGCTGATTTATTTAATGGCGTAGTTGACGATCGTTGGCGGGAATTAATGCGTTTCCAAATTCAACGGGCACGCAAGTATTTTGTATTAGCAGAAAAGGGCATTCGCGCCCTTAGTTCTGACTCTCGTTGGCCTATTTGGGCAGCTTTGATGCTGTATCAAAGAATCTTAAATGCGATCGAACGGAATAACTACGATGTTTTCCGGCAAAGAGCTTATGTTTCTAATTCTACAAAGCTGCTATGTTTGCCGATCGCCGGGATACGCTCAAAAGTCCTCTAAAAGTTAATGCTCAACCACTTAATTTGGTTGAGCTTATATTTACTATTCCCACCGCTACAAATACACCAATAATTAGAAAGTTCGTTGTAAGCACTTCAGTGCTTCTATCCGGGTAATGTACGACTGAAGTCGCTACAACAAACAATATTGATTATTTAGCAGCTTCACCTTTTTTCAAAGCTTTCTGCACTAATTCATCATCAACATTTCTTCCGCTTTCAGCCACAGGATTAACGTCTCTAGCCATATCTAGATAATCATTTGGGTTGCCTGTAGCTTCTGTTTTATGTGCAGTCTCTTGGGCTTTTGGTACTTCAAAATTGGGTGCTGTCGCCGTTGCTGCTGCTTGGGCACCTTCGCCTGTGCGATCGATTTCACTAACACTAAAAGCCTTTGATGCTTCATAGTCAGCTTCCGTATCTACAGCAGGCATTTGCTCATTACCACTCATCATATTTTCCGCAGCTAATTGAGCATCATGAGTAGGCGCTTGGTTAGGTTGAGGATTCACTTTTTCAGACATAATATTTGCCCTTCCTGTTTTCTCGACTTCCTCACCAAGCATAAAGGAGCTATCCTTGTTATTCTGACTCTCTTCCGATAGATCCCAAATCCACCTTTTGAGAGAAAATCATTCGCTCTCTAAGTATGTTTAAAACTCTATCTATAGCCAGGGGATTTTATCCCATCAACCTTGTTATTCCTTGAATTTGAACTACTCAAATTTATGGGAAGCAAATCTATGGTTTTAGGTCAAAACACCATTAAGTCTCAAGCGCTATCAGCAGAAACTCTAAAAGTTGTTGATGCCTTTAACGCGCTAAACACTGACGAAAAATTAGCCCTACTCTATTTTATCTACGAGAAAATGGGCGACTCAATTACCCCAGCAGCCCCCACCGCAACCGATCCACAATTAGCACCTAAACTTTTAGGGGATTTCTATGAATTATCCCACGATCAACAACTAGCAATTATGCGCGAAATTGTGAATCGTGAAGACACAGAATATGCCCGTGCTTACGGTAGTTTGAAACAAAACAATCAGCTAATGGTTTGGTTTGCTTGGGCGCAAGGAATGGGCGACACAGTGGTAGATTTACCAAATGATTACCAAGCAACTCAACCAATCAATGACGCTCTAGGACAAATCGAAAAACTTGATTTTGAAGGGCAAATTTCCGTTTTACGTACAGTAGCCGAAAATATGGGCTACAGTGACATTCAACCCATTCCCAGCCAAGCGGAAACAGGCAAAACCTCCAGTCTCTAAAGAATAGGCACTAGGAATTAGGGACTGGGGATTAGGGACTGGGGAAATTCTGAGTTTTGAGTTTTAAATTCTCCTCTCCTCTGCGCCCCTACTCCGGGCGCACACGCAGGTGCGCCCCTACTCCGGGCGCACACGCAGGTGCGCCCCTACTACCCTGCTCCTTAAAGTCCCGGAAGATCCAACCCACTAGTCAACTCTTCCATGCGTTCGCGCATGGTAGCGGTTGATTTGCTGTAGGCATCTTTCATTGCGGAAGTAACGATCGCAGACAGAGCTTCAGCACCTTGAGCCACAGCTTCAGCAGAAATTTCTACTCGCTGTGGTTCTTGATTACCATTAAGAACAACCTTGACTAAACCATCGTCAGATTGTCCCTCAATCTCCATTTGCTCCAATTCTTCTTGCAGTCTCTTTGCGCCTTCTTGAACCTGCTGAGCTTTCTTAAAAGCTTCGGCCAATTCCTTCATTTTGCCCAAGCCGAAGCCGAATCCCTGTTTCTGTGACATAACCTAATTTATCTCTTTATACGTAACCCATTCTGGCACAGGCTAGGAGTAATGGGACTAAGAAACTTTGAAGGTTAAAGCCGGAAAGGTTTTTCAGTCTTTAGCCTTTTAATCTTCCTGATCTGCAAAATCTCCTGCCTCAAAATTGAACCTGTTAGCAAAGCTAGAAGTCTAAATAGGCTGAAACTCACCTAAAATTTTTACTTCTGGTTGCAGAGATAAAGACCAATGACGCTCTACTTGGTGTTGTACATAGTGAATCAATTGGAAAATATCGCTAGCCGTAGCTCCACCACAGTTAAGGATAAAGTTAGCATGACGTTCAGCAACTGTAGCACCGCCAATCCGATAACCCTTCAAGCCAGTTTGTTCAATCAACCAACCAGCTTTGTGGGGAGTAGGATTGCGGAACACGCTACCGCAGCTAGGTTTGTTATAAGGTTGGGTACTATGACGCTGTTTCAGGTGTTGAGCAGTGGCAGCAATTACTGTAGCTGGATTAGCACCAGGTTTCAATTGAAAGGTAGCTTGAGTCACCAAGCGTTTGTCCCCTTGTAATAGGGAGGTGCGGTAGTTGTATCCTAGTTTTCCTGGGGGGAGAATTTCGAGAGAGCCTTTGGGGGAAAGGACATGAGCATCGACCAAAATATCTGCCATGCAACCATTGTGAGCGCCTGCGTTCATGACTACAGCACCACCAACTGTACCCGGAATACCCACAGCCCATTCTAGACCTGACCAGCCTAATTCGGCGGCTTTCCAAGCTAGACGGACTAAGGGTTCACCTGCTGCTGCTGTGACTTGTCCGGTTTCTTGGTCAAAGTAAGTGTACCGCAGGTGGCGCGTGCAGATAACTAGACCGGACAAACCGCGATCGCTTACCAGTAAATTCGAGCCTGCTCCCAACAGTGTTATTGGTAAATCGTGAGCTAATGCCCATTCATAGCTAGCTTCTAATTCATTTAAATGTTTAGGAGCCACCAACCATTCGGCTGGCCCACCTACCCGAAAGGAAGTAAAGCTAGCCAGAGAAACGTGGGATTTTACTAAACACTCAGTACCAGGCAAACAAATTTTCTCAGTTTTCATATTATCTGTTTTGTGCCGCTGACCCTGGAATCTGGCGACATTGAGGCCGTTAACGAGTTCTTTTGAGACAGTCATAGCTCCTCACATAAGCTTGTATACCGTTCGGCAAAGAAAATTTTTGTGGCTCAAGCTTAGGCTCTCAGGCGATATTCTTGAGGCATTCCTTGAGCAGTTTGTTGATAAAAAGTTACTACTTCGGGAATAATTTGATTCAGGTTTCCTGCGCCTAAAAAGATTGCCAGATCGCCTGGTTGGAGATTTTCCGTCAGAAAGCGACAAACTGCCTTTAACGAAGGTTGGTAAACTACCTGGGGATGGTGCGCCGCAATTTCTTGGGCTACTCGTTCACCGCTAATTTCAGCTAGTTTTGGTTCACCAGCACTGTAGATATCGGTTACAACCACTAAGTCAGCACTCTTGAAACATTGACCAAATTCGGTTAAGAAGGTTTGGGTGCGACTGTAACGGTGTGGTTGGAACACTGCAACTACTCGTGTTTGGGGAAAGTCTAATAATCCATTAGCTTGAATTCTTGCTGCTGCTAGGGTGGCGTTAATTTCGCTGGGGTGATGAGCGTAGTCATCAATAAAGCGAATGCCATTGACTTCGCCACGTTTTTCAAAGCGCCGACTGGCTCCTGTAAAAGTGGCGATCGCACCAGCAATCACCGGAAATTCCAAGCCCAGGTAACGACCTAATGCCACTACCGCTAAAGCATTGCTGAGATTATGTTCTCCCAACAACTGTAAATTCAACTGTCCCAGGATTTCGCCTCGTTCCCAAACCCTTGCGGTTGTCCCTTCGGCTCGATAAACTATACAATCAACGGTGTAATCTGCACCTATTTCTGGTTGTAAGCTATAGCTAATTGCTGGTGATAGATGTTCTTTTACCGTTGTGCAATCTATGCAGCCGATCGTAGTTTTACAACTAGTCGCAAATACTTGAAATGTATCGATCACCTCGGCTAAGTTTTCATAATGATCTGGATGATCCAATTCAATATTGGTGATAATGCCAATTTCCGAGGAGAGTTTCACCAACGAACCATCTGATTCATCAGCTTCTGCAACTAAATACTTGCCTTTCCCTAAACGTGCATTACCACCCCAAGCTGTTACTTCTCCCCCAACTACAATTGTCGGATCTAAACCAGCTTCCAGCAGCAAATATCCCATCATACTGCTAGTCGTAGTTTTGCCATGAGTACCAGCCACAGCAATGCTGTAATAATCCTGAATTAAGGCTGCCAATAAATCGGAGCGATGCAGAATTGGACAACCCAAATCTAAGGCGGCTCGATATTCGGTATTGGCGGGATTAATCGCGGTAGAACAAACAACTTGCGGTAAAACTGACTCTGGTAATGCTACTGCTCTGTAAGCTGCTCCATTGTTGGCTGATTCGCCCAATTTAGCAGTTTTTGAGCCATTGCCACCTGAGTTAGGGCTGGCATTGAAAAATTCTAAATTACTTGCTTGTTGTTCGGCAAATATATGAGCGCCGATCGCTTGTAAACGCTCAGTAATATGACTAGAACGAATATCTGAGCCAGACACGGGTAATTTGCGCTGGGCGATCACATAAGCAAGTGCTGACATCCCAATTCCACCAATTCCAATAAAGTGAAATGGTCTGCCGCTAAAATCTACTGAAGTCAGCATCGTAGCTCCTTACACACCACATAAAACCACACACCACAGATAACAGGCGTTATCATAGCAGGAAATATTTTTCCAGGATACAGATTCAAGCAGGATCTATCAGCTAAGATTGCACAGTTTTTGATAAACTGAGCTTTTTTAGATATTAGATGATATGCAGCTATAGATTGTGAGATCGTTTGTAATCTGTTGCCTAGTCGTAGGCTATTTCTCTTTACTATTCAGGAGATTTAAGCCAGTGGAGTTAAGTTTGGTCTGGACAAAGGTATAGTGATCCCAGAGCTAAGTTGCTCAGGAGCTAGTAAAGTAATGTTTCGGTATGCAAAAAGTAGCTATTTTCGGAGGTACGTTTGATCCGATTCATTGGGGACATCTGTTGCTCGCGGAAACGGCTCTTGATCGGTTGAGATTGGATCGGGTAATCTGGGTAATCGATCGCTCTCCCCCCCACAAAGAACTGTCTACCCAACTAAATTTTTCTGAGCGTTGGCAAATGCTGCAATTGGCGATCGCTAATCACCCAGCCTTTATCCTCTCTCCGATCGCAACCAATTTCCCAGGCTACTCTTATGCCATTGAAACTTTCAATAACCTGCAAGCACTCTATCCCCAAACTCACTGGTATTGGATCGTTGGTCAAGATACTTTTGCCACTTTACCACGCTGGTATCGTCGCCAAGAATTGATCCCTAAATGTGATTGGTTAGTCGCACCTCGTCCCCAAGCCAGCAACATGGAGCTAGAGTTACTCAGTAAAGCAGTAGTAGAGCAACTAACCACTCAATTTATAACCATTCGCTGGCAAGTTTTACCAGTGCCACCTGTAGCTATCTCATCTAGTTTAATTCGCCAGTACTGCCAACAGCACCGCTCCATCCGTTACTTAGTTCCCGAAGCAGTCAGAACTTACATCCTGAATCAGCAACTTTACCAGGAAGATCAAAAAGAAAAAATTTAACTCAAATTTCCTTTGATCCCAAATAGCTCAAAAGCATTCTATTGGTACACCCTTTGCGATATGATGTGGTTCAATACTTGGGTTTTATCATTACAGTAGACAGAGGGCAAGACGCAGTGATAAGAGTAGCGATCAACGGTTTTGGACGCATCGGACGTAATTTCTTGCGTTGCTGGGCAGGAAGAGAAAATAGCCATTTTGAGGTAGTCGCAATTAATGACACCTCTGATCCGAAAACAAACGCGCACTTGCTGAAATATGACACGATGCTAGGAACGTTTGGCGCGGATGTCAGTGCCGATGATAATTCCATCATTCTCAATGGCAAAACGATTAAATGTGTATCAGATCGTAATCCAGAAAAATTGCCCTGGAAAGATTGGGAAATTGATCTAGTAATTGAATCAACTGGCGTATTCACCAGTAAAGAGGGAGCATCCAAACATTTAACCGCAGGTGCGAAAAAGGTTCTGATTACTGCCCCAGGCAAAAACGATGATGGCACTTTTGTCGTTGGAGTAAATGATCATGATTACGATCACGATAAGCACGTAATTATCAGCAATGCTAGCTGTACCACTAACTGCTTATCTCCAGTGGCTAAGGTGATTCACGAGAATTTTGGCATTATCAAGGGTACAATGACCACTACCCACAGCTACACTGGCGATCAACGTCTTTTGGATGCTTCTCACCGGGACGTGCGTCGGGCAAGAGCAGCAGCAATGAATATTGTACCGACATCTACTGGCGCTGCTAAGGCTGTGGCTTTAGTATTGCCAGATTTGAAGGGTAAACTCAATGGTATTGCTTTGCGCGTTCCCACTCCCAACGTTTCTGTTGTGGACTTGGTGGTGATGGTGGAAAAAGAAACTTTTGTGGAAAAAGTTAATGAAACTCTCAAGGAAGCAGCAGAAGGCCCATTGAAGGGTATTCTCGAATATAGCGACCTACAGTTGGTGTCTTCTGACTATCGTGGTCATGATGCTTCTTCCATCGTTGATGCTAGCCTAACTATGGTTATGGGTGGCGATATGCTGAAAGTAGTTGCTTGGTATGACAACGAGTGGGGTTATTCTCAACGGGTTGTCGATTTGGCAGAATTAGTCGGCAAGAAGTGGGTTAAATAACCATTTATTTACCATTTATTTACAGTCGGGTGGGCAAATGCCTACCTGACTTGTTGTGTCGGAAGCCAGAAGGTACAAGACAGAAGGGGAGAAAGGGTAAATTGCTATGAGTTCCTCTGCCTGTCTCCCTTATTTTTTGGCCAACAATGGGGCAGCTTTTAGTAATGTTTGGGTGTAGGGATGTTGGGGATTGGTGAAAATTTGGTGAGTTGAGCCTATTTCTACTATTTTACCGCTATTCATAACGGCGATGCGATCGCAAAAAAACCGCGCTACCCAAAGGTCGTGAGTAATAAATAAATAAGTTAAATCAAAGTCTCGTTTTAACTCTAACATTAATTCTAAAACTTGGGTTTGCACACTAGCATCTAACATACTTACTGGTTCATCACAGATTACTAATTTTGGGCGAGTAATTAAAGCTCTGGCAATAGCTACCCGTTGTTGTTGTCCTCCAGATAAATCAGAGGGATATCGTTCATAGTATTCTTCTACTGGTGTTAATCCCACTCTTTTGAGCATTTCTAATACTTGAGTTTTTGCTTCGGTGGGAGTTGCTAATTTATGAATAAATAGGGGATCAGTAATACTTTGTCCTACTGTCATGCGCGGATTTAAACAAGCATGGGGATCTTGAAAAATCATTTGAATTTCTCTTCTGGTTAGTCGCATTGACTCACGGGGAAGAGTGGTAAGTTCTTTCCCTAAAAATTCGACTTTCCCCGAAGTGGGATGAATTAATTGTAAAATTGTCCGAGACAAAGTACTTTTACCACAACCAGATTCTCCGACTAATCCTAATATTTCCCCTGGATAAAGTTCTAAATTAATTCCATCGACAGCTTTAATAGTTTGGCTTTTCTGAGCTAATAACTTGGCAATAAAACCAGTTTCCAAAGTATAATGTTGCTGCAAATCTTTAACTTGCAAAATTGGAGTTTTTCCCCGCTGCTCCTGTGCCCCGCTGCCCTTGTGTCCCGCTGCTTCCTTTTCATTAACTGCTTGTAAATGCAATGCTGCTTGGAGGAGCGATCGCGTATATTGATGTTGAGGTTGCTCAATAATTGATTTAGTTGCGCCAGTTTCAACTATTTTGCCATCGTACATTACAGCCATGCGATCGCAATATTCCCCCACCATTGCCAAATCATGAGAAATTAACAATAAAGCCATTTCTCTTTCCCGACAAAGCCGAGTTAATTCCTCTAAAATTTGAGCAGAAACAGTAACATCTAAACTCGTTGTTGGTTCATCTGCTACAATTAATTTGGGGTTGAGGAGGAGGGCAAGTGCGATCGCAACTCTTTGCCGCATTCCCCCGCTAAATTCATGGGGAAATTGTGACCATCTACTAGCAGGAATCTTTACCGCTTCTAAAGTAGCAATTGCCTTTGACTTCGCCTCACGAGAAGATAAATTTGGTTGATGCGCCTTTAAAGTTTCCTGGCAATGTTCGCCAATCGTCATCAGAGGATCAAGGCGAGTCATGGGATCTTGAAAAATCAATGCTACTGCCTCTCCACGAAAGCGCCGCAACTCAGAAGGCGACAGATCAAAAACTGATTGACCTGCAAAAGTTACTCTTCCGGCAATCCGCGTTGACGGAGATAACAAACGCATTGCAGCACGTCCTAAAGT
>JBAVZX010000021.1:0-1944 GCA_049589015.1 Phormidium sp.
TAAAGCTTGAATAATTTCCGAGGCGATCGCTTTTGCTAATAAAGGTGGTACGGAATTTCCTACTTGTCGAAAACCATGCCATTTAGTGGTATGAAACCGGAACCAATCAGGGTAAGAATGCAGTCTGGCTGCTTCTCTAACTGTAATACATCGGGGACTAAAGGGGTGAATTGGGCGAGGGGATGTAAAAGCGCCTTGATTACTCGGTGTTCCGGCTCTTAATGTGTTACAAATTCCTTCGGGATGCAATTTATAAAAACGGCTAACTGGTTCAATTTTGCCATGACTTGTTTGTTCAAATCTTTGCATTGCTTCTAAGGAATGTTTGGTACGCAAACTTGCGGTAATGATTGTAGAGTCGAATTTTCTGGGATAACTGTAATCCTTTTCTTCTACTATCAAACAGCGAAGTTTAGACGCATATTCGCTGGGCATATTATACTTGGCAATTACCGAATCTTTAGTTAGTAATTCTGGGTGATTTTGAACTTCTGGTAAGTCTTTGAGCGCGTCCCAAACTGTGGGAACTAAAGGTAAGGTAGAAGTAGTAGTTTGTTTAGTTTTTCCGGCTCTTTTGGAGTTAGTGGCGGTGATTGGTTCGGGATATTTAGGTAAAGGTAAATCTTGCCTAGAGCCTAACAAAAACACTCGCGATCGCGCTTGTGGTACTCCATAATGAGCCGCGTTGAGAACTTGGTAATTTTCTATTAATTGATAGCCGTTTGCTTGAAATTCCCGAATAATTTCCCCAAGCAATTGTTGATGTTTCCCTAAAGTCAATCCTCGGACATTTTCTAGGACGAAATATTTCGGGTTTAGTTCTAAAACTAATCTGACAAACTGTTTTAACAAAGCATTGCGTGGATCTCCTAAATCTCGTTTACCAATTAAAGAAAAACCTTGACAAGGAGAACCACCAAATACTACATCAATTTCCCGATCGCCGATTTGGGAACGTTCCCTAATTTCTCTGCCAGTTGTGTTGTTAATATCTCGGCATAAAGTAGTCCAAAAAGGAAAGTTGTATTCGTGGGTGGCGCAGTGAATTGGATCTATTTCCACAGCAGCTAGTACGTCGAATCCTGCTTGTTCAAAACCAAGCGTCATCCCACCAGCACCCGCAAATAAATCTACACCAATAGGCCGTTTTTTGCTGTTCATGCCATATTCTGCTTAATTTTTCATGGTGTGTTTTAACCCTAGACAAGATTCTGCTGGCACAGATTCCGCAAAAGTGGATCTAACCAAGACAGAATCGCGGAAGCCAATCGCAACTAGGTGAAAAAAAGTTAACCTTTAGGCGATCGCTAATTTTGGCATTGCACCTGAATTTTTAGTATCAAGCTATGCAATTAATATTACTTAACAATAAGCTGTATACCACCTTATTCTTGGTCTAGTTAACCCCTGTATTCGGAATAATACAGCAAAAATTTCGGCTATGGCTGAATTTTTCCAGACAAGTTACAACAGGTATACTTTAAAGTAATTTTTTGTAATCTATTCAGGAAATTTCGTTACTTAAAGTCAGGTATAACGTTGATATCAAATCCGAATGAATACCCTTAATTAAGAGTAACACTCAGAGGCGGGGATGCGGCGAGTCGGAGAGATTTTAATCGGCGGTGATTAGCCGGACTTGAAATGAAAGCAGTTTACCGGAAAGATTATTGACACTCTCCCGTCAAGCTGGCGCTGTGACGGGAGATTCTTGTTTCTTAGAGCAACGCTTTTTAGCAGGATTGCTAACGAGTCTTACTTGCTCTCCACAAGCTTTAAATTCGGTATGCCCTACCGTATTTGTTGACAGTATTTTAATGCCTTCTTCCCTAATATTCTTGGCTGCATTCTCATCCCTATCATGATGGGTTTGGCATTTTGGACAAACCCATTCTCTATCCTTTAAGGTAAGAGAATCATTCTTGTATTTGCAGCAATTACAAA
>JBAVZX010000022.1:0-3507 GCA_049589015.1 Phormidium sp.
ACTCACATCTTGCACTCCTGAGCGGAGCCTTGTATTTTCGTTCCCAGGTTGAACCTGGGAACGAGATCTGGGAGGTTCTACCTCCCCTGCTGCAAGATGTGAGCCAAGTCTGATCAGGAGTTTTTAACGCCGATTTGGTGTTACACCCAACTCCTAAAAATTTGGTCAATGTTTAACAGGACTTACGCAGTCATTTGGAAAAAACACTATATTCAGTAGGGTCAATTCATGAATTGATAATACATTTAGATACTCTGCGTAAGTCCTATCTAAGTCAGGCAGGAAACAAAACAATGGGACTCTTCTTTGAGATTCTTAGTTCGATTAATAATCCTAACCAGCAAGGTAGCGTTTCCCAACTGGAAACAATTTTAAACACTGTAAAGCAATTGTCAGTAAATTGGGGATTTGATACTTCTCAAATCCAAAGTCTAATGTCAACTTTAGGTAGTTTACTCCGCCCAGTGCTACAACAACAAGATTCCTTATCAGGTGGCAGTTTAGAAAGTATCATGCGTCAATTTATGGGTGCTGGTGCTAGTGTAGCGGCGCTGGAATCTTTCCTCTCACCAGAACTACAAGAGAAAATGGTTCAAACAATTGCTCAAACAACTGGATTAAGTCCAAATAAAATTCAAACTGCTTTACCCACACTAATTTTTAGTGTCATAAGTTTGCTGAATATGGGAGCAAGTAAACCAGGGATTCAAGGTGGGGGTAATCCAATTTTAATTGCGTTTTTAAATGCAGATAAAGATCGGGATGTAGACCTTGGCGATGCGATAAAATCTGCCACTCGGTTTTTAAATCCGCCTCAAGCAGCTTAACTGAGATCTTGCACCAAGAGGCAGAGCCTCTGTTTTTCGTTCCCAGGTTCAACCTGGGAACGAGACTTTCGGAGGTTCCACCTCCACTGGTGCAAGATCTGAGTCAAATTTCCCTCAAGTTTCTTTAACCCAAATTGCTAAACCGCCGCCTCTACCTCTCGCTGCTATGTAATTTTCATTAATGGCGAAGAAGGCAAAAAACGGTAAATCTCTGATATGTTTTTGGGTAAATTCTTGGTTTTTATTTTGACCACCGCGAAAGTTACCGCTATAAAGAGTAAGACCCAAAAAGCCTAGTTGAATTTGGGTAAAGTCAAATGCTAAAAGGTTTTTCTTGCCTAAATACTTAGCTGGTCCGTTAAACTTAAATGATATCATGCCAACGTGCAATTGATTACCAATTTTTAGCTGATTTGGATTGAGATTCTGATCCGCTTCGGGTGAAGTAAAGGAAATTTGAGCTTTGACAAATTTCGGTACATAAAACCCATTTCCCATTTTAATTCCTGGACGCTGACGTGATTTTTTCGGTGATACGACAAAATGAAGCCGCCAGGAACCTATTAAAGATTCTAATGGGTAATTTATTCGTTGCTGTTTAATAAATTTTTCTGTTTCTAATAAGGCTTGAACGACTTCTGCTGCTTTGGGGCGATCGCTTTTTTGTCCCAAAGTAGCTGCTTTAGCTAAAGTTCCTAAAAAATCAGGTGAAGTAGAGGATATTAGATTAGTTGACATTAGGTGAGCAGATTGACTATAACCATCAATAATATAGCTTAAACAAAACTGATACTCGACTGTTTTAGGTGAGGAGAGCCAAAAAAATTGTAGTTTTTTGTAATCGATTACATAGAAGATGGTAATTAATAATACCAATTAATCTGGAACACGCTCTGTGAAAGTAAATTAATTTGATGGTAAATGTAAAAAAAAATAATTAATCTAGGTTTAATCTACCTTAAGCGCGATCGCAAATTCGTTTCTAATGCTTAAATTATCTATAGGTGTATATAAGGATAAACAGCTTTTTCTCTTCCTCTGCCTCCAGCCTTCTGACTTCTTAAAGTAACTTCAACTTGGAAAGTAGTATGTATGAAATGCTTCAAGCTGTCCTAAACGGCGAACAAAAAACAGATTTACAACAGATAGTGAACGCATTAAGCGCTTCCGGTAAAAATTATTTCCTCAGAAATGAGATTTTACAAGCTTTTGCCGATTACTGTCAACAATCACAAAAGCCAGCTTATTTTTACCATTCTTCTTCTTTAGGACAGTTAATTAACTACACTCATGAAATAATTTTAGAAACTGGTAGTATCTGGTTTTTAGTTAGACCAAATATTGCGAGTCAAGAAGTTTGGCGAATCACAACAGATTTAAGTACCTGGGAACTAGAAGATCAAAAAATTTTATTGGATGTGCGCGATCGCCTAGTTAACCGATATCAACCCCGGATTTTAGAACTTGACTTTGCTCCATTTTATGAAAATTCTCCGACAATTAGTGATGCCAGAAATATTGGTCAAGGGTTAGCAGTTTTACATCGACATCTACATAGTCAACTAACAACTAATCCCACTTATTGGATCGAAGCTTTGTGGGAAATTCTTCAAAAACATGAATATGATTCTATTCCTTTACTGATCAACCAGCAAATTAAATCAGGAACCGAATTATTAGAACAAGTCAAACAAGCTTTAAAGTTAATTAGCGAAAAACCAGCTGACGAACCATACAAAAAATTTCATGCGGAATTACAAGAACTTGGTTTTGAACCAGGTTGGGGGAATACTGCATCTCGTGTACGGGAAACTTTTGCACTTTTACAGCGATTAATTGACACCCCAGATCCGGCTATTTTAGAAGCATTTGTCGCCCAAATTCCCGCCGTTTTTCGAGTAGTATTAATTTCTATTCACGGTTGGGTAGGTCAGGAAGAAGTCTTAGGAAGACCAGAAACCGCAGGTCAAGTTGTTTATGTACTTAACCAAGCGAGAAGTTTAGAAAACCGATTAGCAGAAGAGATTAAACAAGCGGGTTTGGAATGTTTAGGAATTAAACCACAAGTAATTATTCTGACGAGATTGATTCCTAATTGTGAAGGAACAAAATGTAATCTACGTCTGGAAAAAATTACCGGAACAGAAAATGCTTGGATTTTGCGGGTTCCTTTCCGGGAATTTAACCCCAAAGTTACGCAAAACTGGATTAGAAAATTTGAAATTTGGCCCTATTTAGAAACTTTTGCTTTGGATGCAGAACAAGAATTATTGCAAGAAATGGGAGGAAAACCTAATTTAGTTATTGGGAATTACAGCGATGGTAATTTGGTTGCTTTCTTGTTAGCTAGTCGTTTGAATGTCACCCAATGCAATATTGCCCATTCTTTGGAAAAACCCAAGTACTTATTTAGTAACTTGTATTGGCAAGATTTGGAAGGGCAATATCATTTTTCGGCACAGTTTACGGCTGATTTAATTAGCATGAATGCTGCTGATTGTATTATTACTTCTTCCTTTCAAGAAATTGTCGGTACTCCAGATACTATAGGACAGTATGAATCTTACAATTGTTTTACTATGCCCCATCTATATCATGTGATAAATGGAGTAAATTTGTTTAGCCCCAAGTTTAATGTAGTAGTTCCCGGAGTTGATGAAAACTTTTTTTTCCCCTACAC
>JBAVZX010000023.1:0-11024 GCA_049589015.1 Phormidium sp.
CTGCTTTGGCACTGGTGGCGCGTTATGGTTCCATCCCGGCTCTCAAGTTAGCGGAAAGTGATATTGCTGCGATTAAGGAAAGACCCTTTTCCATAGATGAGTTGTAATCAGAGACAAGCAAACACAAACACTAATTCAACTCAAACAATGGTAACAGCACGCCAAGTAATGATCTTTGCAGATAGCGACAACACCTTTTTAGCAGCCCAAAGCTTTAACAGAAAGATCGATTGGCTAAAAATCCGCGACTATCTAGCAAATCCTGCTGAAGGCAGAGAACTAATTGAAATGGTTCTTTTTGTGGGTTTACCACCAGCCAGAGAAAGATTTGAAGAACAGAGGAAAACTAAAGAAAAATTCATTTATTGGGCAAAGAACAGTGGGTTTTTAGTAGTTACCAAAGAAGGCAAAACCAAAGGCGAAGAATACGAAAATAACATCGATATTGTGATGGCAATGGATGCCCTAGAATTAGCTTTAGAAGTTCGCCCCGACATCGTTGTTTTAGTTACTGGAGATTCCGACTTTGCTTATTTAGCAGAAAAACTGAGAAGACGGGGAATGCGCGTAGAAGTTGCATCAGTGGAACAATCGTTAGGTAACGAACTAAAAAATGCCGCTAGCAGCACCATAGATTTGATTGAAATTTTCGATAGTTTCGAGCAACAAAACAACAATCAAACCTATTACCGGATCGGCAATGCAAATATTTTCGACTAACTTAACTCAATTATTTATCCATTAATAACCGTCAAACCAATGCAAACACTTAATGGCAAATTGGTTGTGCCAGATCCCAATCAATTTCCGTACATCAACCAACAAATGGAAGATATCACCCAGCAGTTAGAACAAATAGAACTGCAAGTGGTGACAGCCCAACAATTAGATCGGAGAGAATACATCAACCAACTAAAAATTCTCAAACTTTCAGTACAAAACTTAGAGCAACTCTACAAACAATTATTGTCTACAACTATCCTCAGCACAGTAATTTTAGCAGTTTTGTTCTTTTGGTTAGCGGTAATGCGCCAACCATCATGCAACAAATCCCAAGCAAATATATCAGTTGTTACTTGGAAAAGCTAGTCATTTGTATTTAGTCATTACTTAAACCAAAGAGGGAAAATATGAGAGCAGTAGTTAACGGGAAATTAGTCGATTTACCCACAGGTGCAACCGTTGAAGAACTGAGAGCTAGACTGCCGGAAATCGGCAACGATGACGTAATTGAAGAAGGATTTGGCGGAACTAAACCATTAAAGGAAACCGATGCCTTGAAAGAAGGTTCCAAAGTCTGGTCAGTTCCCAAAATTGTTAAAGGTTAATTCAGAAAACCCAGGTTACTTGAAGAACCTACTCAATAAAGGAAACCTGGTTACTCATTCCTTAGCTAAAAATCAATTTAAGGAGTAAAACTATGGCGATCGCCATCAATTCCCATCAGTCAGCATTTCAACCCAGCGTCCGCCTAATCGCTGAACTCAAACTGCTAGAAAAACCAGCCAAAAATATTATCGTTGGCAGTAAAATAATCGACGGCATTCAATACACAGCAGTTTTAGTGAAAGGAATGCCTCTATCTTCCCAAAAATTTAAAGTATCCAACACCGACGTACTGTTTTTGTTACCCCCAGAATATCCGAGTCTTCCCCCGATCGGCTGCTATCTCAACTACCCTTGGGATACGGTAGGCGAAGGAGATCACCACTTTACCAGACAAAGTTATTACGGCGCACCTTTCCTCAGCGACGAAGGTTGGTATTGGTACTGCGTCGGACTTGGTGGCGGATTTAATCGAGATAAATGGCTCAATGCTTGGCGACCTAGCAATCTACCGGAATACGGACATAATCTCGCTACCTTATTTGTCACTGCTCGTCATGCCATTAATAGCGATAGTTAGCCATTGATAATTGGTTATTTGCATCTTCACAATATTACGCTTCACTGAACAGAAACCACATGAATACTCGCCAAAAATTACCACAAGCTTCGCTACAAGTTCCGCCTTTGATGTGGCATCAATTTAGCCAATCAATGCAACAAGCACGAAACACAAATGAAGAAACAATTGGGTTTTTCTTCTGCCAGCGTCATCAAATTTCTAAGCGCCAAGTGAGATATTTTCCTAAAGCTTGGGTAGTTCCTACGCCAGATTGTTACGAAACTCAATCAGTCAGTGGTTTAGTACTTAAACAGGAATTTCATCACTACTTACTGAATACTTATCTATGCCAAGGATTAGATGTGGTTCATATTCATACCCACGCTGGCAACCAAGTACCTGATTTTTCTGATGTAGACGATCGCTACGAAGCAGAATACGCTCGATTTCTCTCCTCTCACTTCCGCAAACCACCGCGATTAATTTCTGGGGTATTTGACGAATCACTGCAAAAATCAGAATTCCGAATTTGGAATAAGAAAGGAAACTCCTGCTCTCAAGTAAAGTTTTATCACTCATGGTTTGAACTTGAGGAAACTGCACCATCACCAACTGAGTGTTTCACTCTTGACACCAGATCTGAAAACATTGATTTAATGTTTGCTCGGCAAAAGGTATTTGGATCAACTTTTCAACAGCAACTAAGTCAACTAACAGTTACTTTAATTGGTTGTGGGGGAATCGGAGCAATTGTAGCTGAACAACTCGGACGTTTGGGTGTGAAAAAATGGGTATTAATTGACCCCGATCGCTTAGAATTTGTCAACCTCAACCGGATGCCGGGAGCAACTTGGCAAATGGCACAACAGCAATGGTCGAAAGTAGAATATGTCAAACACCTGATTAAACAAATTTACCAAACAGGTTCTTGTGTTAAGGCTATAGCGAGTGCGATCGAAAATGAATCTGTGCAAACAGAAATCGCTGCCACTGATTTAATCATCGTCGCTACTGACAATCACCGTTCTCGACAAATCGCTCAAGAACTAGCCCTCAAATATGCACGTCCCTTAGTTTGTCTGGGCACCCACATTGACGTAAAACCTGATGGAGTTCCCCGAATGTACTGTCGCGTCACTGTTCCCCCACTTGGCGGTAGCTGGTGTTTGATGTGTGGTAACATCATCAACTTGCAACGAGCCGCTTTGGAGTCAGCTGCTAGTGCGATCGAACATCTCGCTACCCGTGCTGGTTATCTGGAAGGCATCAACGATCCGGCAGTGTTTTGGTTGAACGGCATTTGTGCCAGCACCGGGGTTGGCGTGATTCAGGGTATGATTAGCGGCACTTTAAACGTCGATGCTGGTTTAGATTGGATTTACCAGTTCCCGCAATGTCAATGGCATCACACCAACACTGACTACTTACTTACACCTGATTGTTATTTTTGTGGTGCTGACTGAGCAATTTTTAAGGTCAGCAATGTCTACCTTAGTATTGCATGAAATATCAGGCACAAAACCAGGTTTTTCTGGATTTTATTCACCGGAAAAGTCTGGTTTTTGTTGAGTGTCTGTGAGTCTGTGAATTTTTAATTCGCAATCTCAAAGAAAAGTGGAAATTATTGGGTAGACAATCAATTTCAGCAGATAGTAGCAATAATCACCTATTGAGAAAATTTCTGATGCAAAAAGTCTGTACATCCACAAACGGCTAGAAAATTTGATAGAAGACCCCCTTTCCAAGTGGATGCGAAAATTTAAACAAGTAAATAGGAGTTTTTCAGGTATGTCGAAGCTAGTTAAGTTTAATTTCCAGTATCCGCTTACAGTCATTGAAGAAGTGAAAGGGATAGCTGCGATCGCCATAACTAATCCTAGAGAGATTGCGATCGAAAGTCCTTGGACAGTGTTAGCTGGTTTTCTGGGAACACTGGCTCCTTTGTTGCTGCCTACTTATAATCCGATGATTTTTAGCATTGCTATAGCTATCTTTTTAGTAGGGATAATACGAGAGGCTGGCAAATACAAGATTTACACTGAAGATGCACTGCCTATTCCCATAGTAATTAAGATTGCTAATTCAGCAATTTCATTAGATGCACTCAACTCTTTATTTAAACTGATTGAAGCCGAACCGAAGTATCGCAACTATCGCCAAAATCTCAATAAATACTTGAGCATTACTGAATCGGAGTTAGTTTACGTATACCAAGGAGATATTTTCGATACAGAACATCTCAAAGATTTTTTGAAAATTACTAAGCACGATTTAGAACAAGTTAAACGTAAAACACCGCAAAATTCTATTTTTTATTTAGCTTATATTGGGCCAGCTAGTGTGGCTTTCCTAGTAGGTTCTATGTTAGCCAGAGAAGGAATGCAGCTATTTCAAAGATCCCAAGATAACAATAGCTATCAGTGTGTAATGAATGTTAAAGATCGAAATTTAAAGGAAGATACACCTCAGTTTGAAAAATTTGCTGTAACTTATCAATGCAGCGAACCTCCTCAGTCTAAAGTAACCATTGCGATCGATACAGCAGCGCACAAAACTAAACTCAACGACCCTAGCATTACTAATTATGGAGATATTATTGCTTTACAAAATCAGAGAGGCAATACTATCAGCTATGAAGAAGATTGGACTCAATATTGCCGAGAAATCTTCAAAGTTTTGAATGAAGCACAGCAAAATTATAAAGAGATTAAGTTAGTTTATTCGATGCCTTTTAGTTTAGCGATCGCAGTTGGTATGACGATTCAACATTTTTGGAATGTTCAGTTAACCAATTATGAGGGAAAAACCGGAACTTACCAAGATTTAATCAAAATGAATGAAATTATTTATCGGGTTTAAACTAATCAGGAGGAAATATTCACATGAGTTCAGAATGCTACATTGTTGTAACTTTTGCACCCGTGCAAGGTTTCATTGAAAAGTCACGCAAACTTAGAGATTTATATGGTAGTTCCTATATCTTATCTTTTCTATCTTGGGTAATTTGTCAAGCAGCTAAAAAACGAGGATTTGAGGTGGTTTCTCCGGCACTACCAGATGTAACACAAGGAATGCCAAATCAAATTATTTTGAAAAGCAATTCTACAGAAACAGATCAGCAGCAAATTCAAGAAGCTTTTCATAAAGCTTGGGGAATTTTAGTAGATAACTGTCGGGAATGGATTGAAAAAGAAGTTACTGGATGGGATTACCAATACTGGAAAAGAGATTGGGATTTATGGAAAAAACACGCTTGGGAATTTTTCTGGGTATCTGGAGAACCCGGAGAAAGTATTACAAAAGTACGGGAACGAATGAATCAAGAAAAATGTCAGCGCGACTGGACGGGAATTAATTGGCAATGGGAAAGTTCTAGTCTTTCTGGTGCAGATGCGATCGCCTATCCTAATTTGGGACGTATAGGTAAACCATCTGATTACAACTATCAGCATGAAAAAACAGAAATTAGGAGATTTTATGAACAACTTAGTCAAAAGCAAGGCGAGTCTTTCATTAAAGAAGCTAAATTAAGAGTGAGCCCAGAAGAATACGAAGAACGCAGTAAAAAATATGGTTCTTCTTTCATCGATCCGCGAGAAGAATTAAGCATCCCTGAATTAGTTAAACGATTGATTACCCATCTAGCAATTGTCAAAAAAATAAGTGCTGGTTTGCCGCAATTAGGAATCAATGTTAATTCAGAGGGACTTCAGTATATTGCTCAAGATCTTAGACCTGATTCTTTTAAAGATTTAAACCGTCTTAAAGATGAGGATTCAAAGGAAGAAAAGTATTGGACGTGCTGGTTTTTGGGAGATGGTGATAATGCGAGTAAATACTTTAAAAAGTTGAGAAAATTAAGTAGCAAAGAAGAAGAAAATAAAACTACAGAATTCAGTCAACAAATGCGTAAATGGGGGAAACATTTAAAAGATAATCAAAAAGATAATCAACAAAACTATTTACCAGGTAAAGGACGAATGGTTTATGCCGGAGGTGATGATTTTTTAGGAATTCTTTATGAGGATAACTGCCAAATATCGCCACAGGTATGTTTGCAATGGTTTTATAATTTTAAATCAGAAATTTGGCAAAAACCCCAACCAAAGAAAATATCAGCTAGTGTAGGTTTTGTTTGGGCTGGCCCACAAGTGCCACAGCGAGATGTTTTGCAACATTGCCATAAAACTGAACAATCAGCTAAAAAAACCGGACGCGATCGCATTGCTTTCCGTATTTTATTTAACAGTGGTAATCATATTGAATGGGTTTGTCCTTGGTGGTTGTTAGATGAAGGAGAATTTGCCAAAGTATCTATAAAACCTGAGAATAATTTAATTGAAAGTTATCGCGATCGCAGTCAGGGGAAAAACTGGACACATTTCTACCAAGATGTAGCAACTCTCAAATCTCGTCATGCTTTTAGTAACGACCAGATTGATATTGCGCTAGCCTTAATTGAAATTTATTTTGGTCAAAATTGGCAAAAAATTATTAGCGATCGCAATTACTGGTGGAATCAATATGACGCTGACGATATGCAAACATTCACTGGCATCTTGGGAGATCCAAAACAATTTAATCCCCATTATCAGGAAAAGCCAGAATTCCGAGAAGCTTTAAATGCGGCATCGAAAGTCAAAGAAGCTTTCAATGATTGGGTAGTTAATTTAGCCAAAGTTGGATTTTATTTAACAGATGACAATGGAAACAACAAAAAACCCTCGATTTGAATATCTCATCCTGGTTGAACCGTTAGGTTTTCTCTATGGTAGCGCCGGGAGATTTTTGTCACCAGATAACTTAGTCGGACGTTCTGGAACTAGCTTTCCCCCTAGTGCGGCAGCGATTTCTGGTATTTTTGCTGCTGCTTATGGCAATGATGCAATTCAAAATTTGTATTTGGCAGGGCCATTTTGGGGCATCACGGACGAGGTGAGATCTCAAGGAGACTTCTATGTGCCAACACCTCTTAATTGTTTAGTAAAGGATAAAAAAATTCAACAGCAAATCAAATGGCACGATGGAAAATGGCAAGTGCAGAAAGATGGAAAATGGCAACTCCCACCTAATGAAAAATTCGAGCAAGGAAATTGGATTTCGATATTAAAATGGCAGGATTTACGCGATGGCAAAAATCCCCCTGTTGTTAAAGAGAAGGATGAAAGAGAAAAAACTTATCTTTGGACGTTTGTACCTCACTTGCATCCCAGACTACAAGAAGAACAAAGACGAGTTGTAGATCCCGAAGATGAACGGGGGAGTTTATTTTTAGAAAATGCGGTGCAGTTAAATCCTAATGCTTGCCTAATTTATCTTTCTAATACTGAGATTAATAATGGGTGGTATCGATTTGGAGGAGAAGGACATTTAGTGAATATTGAATGTCAGAGTATTTCTTCTAAAGTTCAACAGTTACTTTCCGAACCAGTTGGAAAAACATTTGCTTTGATAGTTCCAGCCCTATGGGGTTCAAACCGTCTTTCTTATCGACAACCGATTAATTTGCATAAGGGAGATCCAGAAAAATACAAACAAGCAGATCCAGAGAGTAATAACAAATTTGTCTGGGAAATAGAAACCATCTATACGAGTCGTCCTATACCTTTTCGCTATCGGTTAGGAGAACAAAAAAATGCTGCACCTAACGATCCTAAACTGCTATCAAGGGGACGTTATGCTGTTCCCGCCGGAACGGTTTATGTAATGAAAGAACCCTCCCTAAAAACACCTTGCGACAAACCTTGGCAAGATTGGCCAAAAGAGTGGTTTCCCCAAGAAGGGCCATCGCTTAAACGTTGGGGTTGTGGTTTAGCTTTGCCTTTGTCTGATTGAAACTATTAATGATTTGGAGTATCAATCAATGTATCACAATGCTTACGGAATTATTGAAACTTTAGCACCGCTTCATGTAGGTGCAACGGCGGGAGAAGAAACGGGAAATTTAAATCTGATTTTCCGCGATCAATTTACCCAAACTGGGATTATTCCTGGTAGTTCGATTAGGGGAAGGTTTCGGGCGGATATGCGATCGCGCCGACTGAAACTAGAAGCCGATCAAAAAGCCGGGAAAACCAAAGAACTTCCCATAGAACTGAATGAAAATATCTGGTACGGACATGAAGCTGAAAAAGGAAAAGAAAACAGTACTACTGAGGCGTTAGTTAAGTTTGAATATGCTTCAATCATTTGGTTGCCAGTGTTTTGCCCTAATCAAGTAATTGTTTGGGTATCTTGTCCCCGATTGCTCAAACGGTATCAAAAATTGTCAGAAAAATCCAAAAACCAGAAATTTACACCCTACACTTACTTCGGTAAAAAAGAAAGTTCAACCTTGTTTTTTAACTTGGGATTTTTGAAATTAAATGAGGAAGATACAGAACTTAAAAATTTTATTCCCCAGAACTTATCAGATTTACAAAGTCAAGAGAACCTCGTGGTTTTAGTTGATGATTCAGAAATATCAATGATTCACGAAATGGCACTCTACCGCCAAAGTCGTGTTGCTCTTGGATCTGAAGAAAATCCAACTGAGAAAATCGCCAAACGTAAAGCATTTTTTAATGTAGAAGCTTTACCAGAAGGCACAGTTTTAGCTTTTCCTATGGCTTTGAAAAAAAATGAGGAACAAAACATTTCCTGGGAAAATTATCTAACTGTATCAGCTATGCTGCCAATGAAAGAGCTTTATTTTGGTGGATTAGAATCTATTGGATTAGGTCGGACAACTGTAACTTTAAATAGCTATGAAGAGGAGAAAAAGTCGTGACAGAAGCAGAAACGAAAGAAACCAAAAATTTGCAGCTTTACCAACTCGATCGCTATGCTCATCAACTCGTACTTGACTACAGAGACAAGAAAAATGTTCTGAATGAATCTCACAAAATGCGGATGGCTATTGCTTACGGACTTGAGCGTTTTTGGGGGGAACATTTGCGGTTTGAGCGAGAAAGAAGTGAGGAAAGCAGAAATAAAGGTAGTTATTGGAAAGCTGTTTGGGTGACTCTTGCTGAAATTTTGCACGCTGCTGAAATTGAACTTCCAGACAAAGAGGGAAATGTTACTCTTCATCAAACAAGAGAAATTGAAGAAACAGTCAATGCTATTTGGGATATGTCACCAAAAAATCGACGCATTGCTTTGATGGTGTTAACTCAATTATGCGATGCGTTGGTGTGGTGGACTCAGCGTTACAAAAAACCAGGCGAAGGAGAATAAGCTATGAGTTTTGCTAAAGCTTTTGAAAAGGCTACCGCTAAAAAAGGGGAAACAATAGATATGCCTCAACAAGCGCAGTCAGTAGAAAGCGATCCTGAACGGGTGCCGATGATGTATCGCGCTCAAATTTCCGGTCGTTGCAGCTTAATGTTTGCAGGTGATAATAATCAAGATTTAAATGATTGGACTCAAGAGTGGGTTTTCCCAATAGAAAATGGGGAACCTAATTACCAACACGAACAGCCAAAGTTAGGACTAGATGGTTCTGTTTATCGATTTGAAATAGAGTTTCCTTTTCGGGTATGTAGCAATTGCGGACAAGATAGCATTTTGCGACCTGTGATTGGTAAACATGGGATTCCTTTTATTCCAGGTAGCAGTATTAAAGGTATTTTTCGACGCTTGCTTTTCTCTAATGAAATCAGTGCTGAAAAGAAGCAAAGAGTTGCTAAATATTCTGGTAATGAAGAACATCCAGGCATTTTGCGCTTTCATGGTGCTTATCTGGTTGGAGATTGGGCTGGGACAGAAAAAGTCACAGATAAAATTCGCTATCGGATGGTAGATGTTATTCATCCCCAGGAAAAACCTCAAGTTCAAGGTAAGGGTTCGGCAACTGCATTGGCTATGGTGAGTTTTTACCAGCCAAAGATGGTGTTTGAAATCAGCTGTATTGAGCCATTAAGCGAAACAGAATGGGAGAGTGTTAAAGGGCTTTTGCGAACTGCTTTGCGTCTAGGTTTAGGCGGAAAAACTAGCACAGGTTATGGTTTGTGGGTACTTCCTAAAAATACTTATTCTCTGAGTGTTACTTTAAAAGGGGTTGGAGTTAGTTCTTTGCTAAGAAGCGGTCAACCAGAGTTTCGCCCGAATTTATTTAAAGCAACTCTTAGGGGTCATGTTAACCGATGGTTAGCTGGAGTTTGCTCAACTGAAACTATAATCGAAGCAAGAGTAAAGCAACTTTTCGGATCTACAAAGGCTCCTAGTCAAGTACAAATTTACTGGGAAACTAAAAAGTCCAGTAATAAGCCGATTCTGGAATATGACATTCAGGGAACAGAAGGAACTCCTATCTATAAAATTGAAGGAAATCTTTATGTTGATGCTCCTAAACAAGATTTAAAATTTTTGGCGTTAGTGCTTCAATTTGCCTATATCATGGGTGGATTTGGCAAGTCTTGGCGACGAGTTTGGCACAAGTGTAGTATTAAAGATTGGCATCACGGGTTTCTTTCCACTTATCAAACACGGGCGATCGGCTGTCATTGGGAAGGCTATTTTATTGAGTCTAAAGACTTTGAACCGATTCAAATTGCTAATAGTGATGACTTGGCAAAGTTTTTAAGTGAGCTACACAATGAGTGTAGAAAATATATGAAAATTCAACAAGCTCAGTTTTGTGCTTGGAAAGAAGCTTGGCATCCCGATCGCGTCCTAGTTTACAGCAATGTTGTCCGTGAATCTAAAATAGTACGTTTATTTCATGAGGAACAATTTAAGACAGTTACAGCTGTCGGAGGCAGGAAAAAGATTAAGAACACTGGAGAAGTAGAAAAAGAAGTTCTAGTTCACAGTTCTGTTTGGCATCGGATGTTACCGCTACCCGACAATAAGTATTTAGAAATTGTAACTGTGTTTCACGGCGATCGCACTCCCTGGAAACGCGAAGAAAAAGACCCATCAACAGGGAAACTCAAACAAAAAGATCAACTACTGTCCTTTATTACAGGCATCAAATCAGCCTTGGGGACAAATAGCCTTACTTGGGGAAACGAGCCTAATACTTGAGACTTAAAAGGAAGTATGAAAAATAAACCGGGTTCTAAACGGCTGGGTTCGAGGATGCAACAAAAGGCGATCGCTATTCGCACTCGCTTGCAACCGCTTGGCAAGAGGGCATTGCAAATAGCTAGGT
>JBAVZX010000024.1:0-1983 GCA_049589015.1 Phormidium sp.
TCCACACCCAAACTCACCTGAGCAATAGTAGCCGGAATTGATTCCACACCTCGACCTGTAACCGTTACAGTCCTAATTAACTGACTCGGAATTTGTCTTTGCTCTTGAGCCACAACTACACCACCGAGAAATACACTCAGCAGTCCCACACCTAAAACTATCAACCTTTTGTTATGAAAACGCATATATTTACTCAACATAGAATTTATTTATACACTCCCAAGAAAATCCAAATACACCAAACAGCAAGAAAAAATAAACAATGGAAATTGTAAAGAAACCTGTACATTAGAAAAAACGACACTCTGTTAAACCAATGGCTGACCTATTTGCGTGGTCGAATTTTTTCACACCTTTGTTCCCGAAACTTTCCTTGGGAATTGCTCTACCAGCTTGGGGACAAACTGCACCCATCCTAGCAGCCACCCATGAACTAGATGCAGACAGTGCAGCATTGGTACTGCCTGGAGTATTACTCAGTCTAGTGGTAGTTTACCTAGCCAGCAAAATTGGTGGGGAATTATCTAACAAACTAGGCTTTCCGCCAGTTTTAGGTGAACTGGTAACAGGTGTAATTGTCGGCGTATCAGCCCTACATTTACTAGTGTTTCCCGAAAGCGGAGCCCAAAGTGCTGATTCATTGATTATCCAACTGTTACAAACAACCGCTGGACTAAACCCAGAATCAGCAGAAGCAGTATTTAACGCTCAAAGCGAAGTAGTTTCTGTGTTATCAGAACTAGGAGTCATTGTACTGCTGTTTGAAATAGGCTTAGAATCAAACATTAGACATTTGATGGCAGTCGGTTATCAAGCTACCATTGTTGCCTGTGTTGGGGTAGCAGTACCCTTTGCCGCTGGCACAGCCGGATTAATGTTACTGTTTGGTGTACCAGCAATTCCCGCAATTTTCGCTGGTGCGGCTCTCACAGCTACTAGTATTGGGATTACCTCGAAAGTTCTTTCGGAAATCGGACGTTTAAGTACTAAAGAAGGTCAAATTATTCTTGGTGCTGCGGTAATCGATGACGTTCTCGGTATCATTGTCTTGGCTGTTGTCGCTAGTTTGGCAAAAACTGGCGAAGTAGATGTAATGAATGTTATCTATCTGATTGTCAGCGCAACCGTTTTCCTACTTGGCTCAATCTTACTGGGTAGTTTCTTTCACAATAGCTTTATCAGAATAGCTAATGTGCTCAAAACTAGAGGTGGACTGCTAATTCCAGCTTTGGTTTTTGCCTTTTTGATGTCTTACCTGGGAGCAGTGATTCACCTAGAAGCGATTTTAGGTGCTTTTGCTGCTGGTTTAGTTCTAGATGAAAGTGATGAAACTCTAGAATTACAAAAACTGGTGTTGCCAATTTCGGATATGTTGGTACCTGTTTTCTTTGTCTGTGTGGGTGCTAAAACTGATATTGGTGTACTCAATCCAGCCGTTCCCACAAACCAGGAAGGTCTGATCATAGCTGTTTTTCTCATTGCAGTAGCCATCATCGGTAAGGTTGTCACTGGTGCAGCAGTGTTCGGTGAAGGTAAAATGAATCGCTTAGCGATCGGTGTGGGCATGATTCCTAGAGGTGAAGTAGGATTGGTATTTGCTGGTATTGGTTCAGCAAGTGGCGCTTTATCTAAACCTTTAGAAGCTGCGATCATCATGATGGTAATTATTACTACCTTCATTGCACCTCCTCTGTTACGAATTGTATTTAAAGACGAACCTGCACTTGTTCCCGAATCAGGTTCACCAAGTTTCAATGGTCACAATCAGTCACCTTCTCTTCTGGAATCAGAAATGGTTAAACAAGGTTTGTCTCAAAAGCCACTGGCAGAACAACCAGAACAAGCCAGTAATTTATCCAAAGAATAACCTAAAAAGTTGCTCTACGAACTTAGATGAATAGCGTTAGGGAAAAGGGAGAACTGAAACCACCCCAGCCCTAAAGGGACGGGGGTTCAAAGTGCTGTGATGCCTCTATCTGGCTC
>JBAVZX010000025.1:0-2932 GCA_049589015.1 Phormidium sp.
GGGTAATATTGGGCTATTTTGTAACTACAAACTCCACCGCGAAGGAACAGTAGGAGTTGCCCTGAGCGGTAATATAATTTTAGAAACAATTGTCGCTCAAGGTTGCCGTCCCATTGGGGAAACTTATCGCGTCACCCAAGGGGAAAGAAACATTGTTTTGGGATTAGAAGAACAGGATAGTAATGTTTTTGGTAATGCTAATTCTCGCCCACCTTTAGAAGTATTACGAGATCTATTACAAGGTTTAAGTGATACCGATCGCTTATTGGCACAAAATTCCCTGTTCGTTGGGGTAGCAAGAGACGAATTTAAACAGGAATTGCAGCACGGAGATTTTTTAATTCGCAATTTGTTAGGTGTTGATCCCAAAGCAGGCGCGATCGCAATTAGCGATCGAGTCCGTCCCGGACAACGCATCAAATTCCACTTAAGAGATGGCGAAGCGTCAGCTGATGATTTGGAAATGATGCTCAAACGTTACCTACAACAAACCCCCGCCGATGCTGATGCCATTGGCGCTTTAATGTTCCCCTGTGTAGGCAGAGGTGAAGGGCTTTATGGTCGCCCTAATTTTGACTCCCAAATGTTCCGCCGTTACTTAAAAAATGTCTCTTTAAGTGGCTTTTTCTGTAACGGCGAAATTGGCCCAGTCGGTAGTGGTACTTTCCTTCACGGTTATACTTCCGTGTTTGGTATTTGTCGCCAACCTTAGAAGAGGCTCCAGGTGCAGGGGGGCTCCAGGGGCTCTTGAGAAAAATTATTTAAATGCGGAACAGCTTAATAGCTCAACTCCATTCAAATAAACTGAAAGTTAGATAAGTCAATTTACCTCTCTCCCCTGCCTCCCTGCTCCCTTCTCTTAACTCAGATCTTCCACTCCTGAGCAGAGCCTCTATTCTTCGTTCCCAGGTTCAACCTGGGAACGAGGATCTGGGAGGTTCTACCTCCTAGTTGTGCAAGATCTGAGTTAAAGCAACAGTGTGGCGTAATTATCAATCATTGCCGGAGAACGATCGCCCCCAGTAGCACTAAAACTTTGGAAATAATGCCTGACTTTTGGAGGGAAATTTGGATAATCAAAAATCCCATCACCAGCCGCAATATCTGCCCAGAAATAACGTAAACGGGGGGCTAATTCCTGAGCAGTTTCTCTAGGTAAATTTAAAGGAGGTTCTGTTAACAAACGGAGCATAAATTGGAGAGAGCGATCGCCCATCCACTCCCGCGAAAAATGCGGTAAATCAGGCCATTCCGGTAAAGAATCAATCCGATTACTTTCAATTTGTAACCATTTCCTACCCAACTCATCAACTTGAAAATGTAAAATTCGATAAGGATGGGGATAACTCACCAAAGAACCCGTCGTAATATCATAAACTCCCTGATTTTCAGCAATATCTTGAACGTGCAAATGTCCAGTAAACACCAACTGCACCTTTGGACGCAAAATTTCCAACAACTCAGGAGCATTTTCTAACATATATCTGCGCCCCATTTTATGTTGAGATTGTCCCGGCAAATGTTCCACCACATTATGATGAATCATCACCAAAATCACATCTTCCGTAGCAGTCGCCAAAACTCCTTTTAACCACTCTAATTGAGTATCATCTAAACGTCCGATTTGCTCGCCTTCTTCATTAAAATTATTAGAATTTAACCCAATTAAGCGCACCCCAGGCAAAATTTCACAAGCGTAAAAAAGTTGTTTCGGGTCATCATAACCAAATTTTTGATAATAACTAGGAAAATCTGCCCAACCAATAGTTTTTTCATCTGGCATTAACACAGGCACATCATGATTTCCCGGCACAACGTAAACTGGAAAAGGTAACTGCGCCAAACGCTGTTTTAACCAAGCATGATTTTCCCGTTCACCATGTTGAGTTAAGTCTCCCGGTAATAATAAAAAATCTAGATCGAGTTGTGCTAAATGCTGAAAAATCAATTCCAAAGCTGGAATACTGACTTCTACCAAATGAAACCGATAAGGATTGTTCCAAATGGTGTGAGGAAGGGCGATGTGTAAATCACTAGCCACTGCGAAGCGAAATTCTAAACTCATGATAGCAATCTAGAGTTAAATGAGCAAAACCTTGATCCCCGTCGAGTATAACTAATGCTGAGCCTTAACGACCTCTATCTATGTAGTTTAATTGCGAAAAAGGAGTAGAAATTTTGGCAGCTGTCCGAGTTCGTCAGCACGTTAACCCACTAAGCAGGAAGTATCAAACGCCAACAAGTCCCCCAGACTGGAGTCAAATTTATACTAATCTCAGTCAACCAATACATTTGGACATTGGCTGTGCTAGGGGTAGATTTGTGTTAAGCATGGCAGAAATTCAACCTGATTGGAATTTTTTAGGGTTGGAAATTCGCCAACCTTTAGTCGATGAAGCAAATCAATTTCGGGATCAATTAGGATTGGGAAATTTACATTACTTATTTTGCAATGTGAATAATTCCTTGCGCCCGCTCCTCAGTTCCCTTCCTCCCGGAAAGTTGCAGCGAGTGACTATTCAATTTCCCGATCCCTGGTTTAAAAAACGTCACCAAAAACGGCGCATGGTACAACCAGAAACGGTAACTGATTTAGCTAATTATCTGGTTCTTGGTGGCGAGGTGTTTATTCAATCTGATGTGGAAGCAGTGGCGATCGAAATGCGATCGCGCTTCCAACAACACCCAGCTTTCCAAAAACAAGGTACAACCGAATGGTTAACCGAAAACCCCCTCCCAGTCCCCACCGAACGCGAAATCGCCACCTTCAACAAAGGTGAACCAGTTTATCGCGTTTTGTTCCAGAAAATCGGCACTGGGGACTGAGGATGCTCCAGGGGTAGGGGAGATAACTTAAAACTTAGAACTTTCTCCCCATCTCCTCAGTCCCTAATTCCCAGACACCTGCACGCGAATTAACTTGTAAGCTTTG
>JBAVZX010000026.1:0-2592 GCA_049589015.1 Phormidium sp.
TGCTTGTCCGTCTTCCTCCCACAACGGAAACTCCAATTCCTCCCCTTGGGAAGGCACCCCGATATATTCTAAAAGCCTTAAATATCGCCGCACTTCTGATTCATGGGCGAGGTAAGGCAAAAAGGAACTTTCATCTGGGCAATATTCCCCAGGTGCAAAAAACCCGGCACAGATGCGGGCACCAAACAGTTTAATCAGTGGATTAGTGACTGTACCGCTGCCGTGCATTTGCACTGCCAAGTCAAAATGCTGATTTTGGACATATTGCAGAAACAGGGGAATTTGTTCGAGTTGGGGTGTCAACTCCGGTAATCCCGGAAAACCAGGAAATTCCCAGAGTTCATCCAGGTAATGGCGGAAGCGATCGAACAATGGTTTAATCTGAGACGATCCAATGAGGATAATTTTTGCCTCTGGAAAGGCAGCACGTAGCGATCGCCAGGTCGGGACAGCGCAAATAAAATCACCCAGTCCTACCAAAGCACGTAAAACCACTATCCGCTGGGGACGAAACTGTAAAGTTTTAGCAGAGTAGAAGAAACGTTCAGGAATCTGATTCACACTTAACAGCTGGTAAAAACATCAATAGGACAAACTTAACCCAAGTGGCTATTAACCGACAAAGCCTAAATATCCTTTAGTAGGTTAGTACAATTCCTTGCTGTTAAGCGAAATAGCCCCTAAACACCGCTTTTACTTATATCCCAAGAGTTAACTTTTCGCAACAACCTCAAAGAAAGGCAGAGGGCAGAGGAAAAGTTTTGAGTTTTGAGTTTTGAGTTTTCTTGCCCCTGGAGCCCCTGGAACCCTCTTTCTCTGGGATCTGTACCAGTGAACGCAAAGGTTTTAAGCTAATAACTGTATTAATTGCAAAGTAAATTAAAGTTAGCCAGCTAGCAAATATGAAATTTGTATCCGATCCTCCCGTTTGGATGAAAATCCAAAAAATGAAACAAAGAGTCAGATGGCAAGAACCAATAATTGTGAAACGGGGCATAGATCAAACCCAGTTAGTAATTGATGATAGTCAAGAAGATCAGCCAGAATTCTCTTTTTTAGTAGTGGGAGATAGTGGTTCTGGAGCCCATCGTGGACATAATCCACAACGGAAAATTGCGGAACAGATGTTGTTACATCGGGATGATTGTCGGTTTGTGATTCATACAGGTGATGTAGTTTATTTAGTTGGTTCTAGGGAGTACTATCACAAAAATTTTATTGAACCCTATCGAGAATTTTTGGTGAATGGGGAAAACCCCAAAAATATTAAATACGATCAAATGCTGTTTAATCAGCCGTTTCTGCCTGTACCGGGAAATCATGATTATTATGATTTGCCGTTGATTTATGGATTACTGGCACAAACAGCATTACCCTTGCGTCGTCTTTTCCGTTCCAAAATTGACTTTGATGCTGGTTGGCATGGTTCATTTCAAGGGGAAGCTTACGCCAAAGCTTTTTTAGATTGTCTGGGTTTAATTAATAATAGACAGCAGTTAGAAGAACATCTCGATCGCTACTACAATGCCATAACTAAGACTGGTCGTTGTTTGCGTTATCAACCTAAAGAATTCACTCGATTGCCAAATCGTTATTACACTTTCCGTTCTGGGGATATTGATTTTTTTGCTTTAGATTCTAATACTTTCAATGCGCCTTTACCTTTGAAGAGAGATGCGGAGGGAGAAGCAAATCGCCGGATATTAGAAAAGCGGCGTGCTGAGGCAAGGCGACAACAGCAAGAAATTTGGCAAAGTATGAATTCTCTGAATCCCGATCGCCCAGAAGATGCTGAAAAATTCGATGATTTACGCACTAAACTAGAACAATTAGAGGAAATTGAAAATGATGTGGATAAACAGTTAAATGCTACAGGAGATGTTACCGTTGATTGGGAACAATTAAACTGGTTACAACAAAGATTAATTGAATCTTGGCATACAGATTCAGTGCGCGGAAGGGTAATTTATTTGCATCATCCTCCTTATGTGACAGAAGCAACAAAGTGGTATCAATCCCAAACTTTAGCAGTGCGCGATCGCTTGCGTGAGGTGTTAGATGAAGTAGCAAAAGCGGTGGGGAATTTAGCTGGCGATCGCCCTTTAGTAGATTTAGTTTTGACTGGTCATGCTCACTGTTTAGAATATCTTCGCACTGCTGATACTGGACACGCTGATTCACATATTAATTGGATTGTTTGTGGGGGAAGTGGTTATAGTTTACGTCGCCAAAGAGAGGAGGGTTTAGAAATAACTGAACAGATAGGAAAAGATATTAGGACTGTGGCGCGATCGCAACTTTTTATCGGTCGTAACGGTCAAGGTTCCCATAAACGCCGACCTTATTCATTTTTGCGGGTGGATGTGCGATCGGGAACACCTCCTAAATTTGTGATTCGCCCTTTCGTTGTGGAAAGATATCAACAGGAATGGTACCAAAACCAAGTCAAACCTTTTGAGATCTGAAAACTACCTAAATTAACTAATCATCTCACTTTTTTCAGGTCAACGCATCCACTAAAAGACATAAAAAATGTAGTTATCCAGATTTAGGATTTACTCATCAATAAGTTATATTAATCGATCTAAATAC
>JBAVZX010000027.1:0-2154 GCA_049589015.1 Phormidium sp.
ATTTGAAGACGAAGTTTTAATCACTCTGTCTTCTATGTAAGCATGGTCTGGGAAGTCAGGAGTCAATGCTAGGGCGTTAAAGACTTGTCTGAATCAACTGATGAGTTTTGGCGGCTAGTATTTACTCTTGAGTCCCAGACCTTGGTTTATTAAGACCCAAAAGTTTGTTTCCTAAAGTAGGAGAATTAAAAGTCATGCGGATGTTTAAGATTACGGCTTGTGTTCCTAGCCAAACTAGAATTCGGACTCAGAGAGAATTGCAAAACACCTATTTCACTAAATTGGTGCCCTACGACAACTGGTTTCGTGAACAACAAAGAATTATGAAGATGGGTGGCAAAATCCTCAAGGTTGAATTGGCAACTGGTAAACAGGGTGCAAATACAGGTTTGCTGTAATTTTCAAAAAAAGGCTTGACAAAAATTCCCTTAAGGCTAGCTACTTCTGCAAGGTAATAGCAATTTTTCCATTATGCCGTCTTTCATCTCTTGGCTTTTAGTCATAAGATGAAAGACGGCAAAGTTTTAATGTTAGTCAAGTGAAGCTACGCCTACTAATTCCGTTTTTAGATAATTCTGTAGAAGAATGGGCTACTTTAGCTCGTTTGTTGCGCTGGTTGACTTTCCTGTGGCTATTTATAGGATTAGTAATTTTATTTTCGGCTTCTTATTCTATTGCTGATGCTAGCCATCGGGATGGCTTGTACTACTTTAAGCGACAAATCGCGTGGGTTTTAGTGGGGTTGGTGGTGTTTAATTTGGTTGTACACTCGCCTTTACGTTATATTGTAGCGATCGCTGATTGGGTAGTATTACTACTTTTGGCTTTAATCTTGATTACTGTCATTCCGGGAGTGGGAACAACAATTAATGGGGCGACTCGCTGGTTGGTGATTGGTGGTATTCCGATTCAACCTTCGGAACTGATTAAGCCTTTCCTGGTGCTTCAGAGTGCCAGAGTATTCAGTAAATGGGACAACCTAAATTTTCGGGTTCGCGTGACATGGCTGTGTATTTTTGGCTTTGTACTGTTGGGGATTTTGTTACAACCTAACTTGAGTACGGCGGCATTTTGTGGGATAACTCTTTGGTTGATGGCTTTAGCGGCGGGGTTGCCTTATATTCAATTAGGGGCAACAGCTGTTGGTGGATTTCTGTTAGCTTTGCTGAGTATTAGTCTACGAGAATATCAACAACGACGGGTGATGTCGTTTTTAAATCCTTGGGCTGATTCGTTGGGAAATGGTTATCAGTTAGTACAAAGTTTGTTGGCTATTGGTTCCGGGGGAATGTGGGGAACTGGGTTTGGTTTGTCGCAGCAAAAGTTATTTTATTTACCAATTCAATATACCGATTTTATTTTTGCTGTTTATGCAGAAGAGTTTGGCTTTATTGGTTGTTTGGTGTTGTTTGGATTTTTGTTCATTTATGGAACTCTGGCGTTAATTGTGGCACAACGGGCAGAAAGAGTTGTGCATCGATTGGTCGCGATCGGTGCGATGATTTTAATGGTAGGACAGTCTTTAATTAATATTGGTGTTGCAACGGGGGCTTTACCAACTACGGGTTTACCTTTTCCTTTGTTTAGTTATGGGGGTAATTCGATGATTGCCAGTTTATTAGCGGCTGGTTTATTAATTCGTGTTGCTAGAGAAAGTAATGAAGCCCAAGTTGTATCTTTGGCAGAACGTCGTCGTCCTCAAAATGATGGAGGGGCAGAGAGACAGAGGGGCTTCAGGGGCAAGAGGGAAAATATTAAGGTTAAATCGACCAAACTTTAAATCTAAATTCTGAAACCACCCCAGCCCTAAAGGGACGGGGGTTCTAATGGCTGTGATGCCTCTATCTGGCTCTCCCAAAATGGTACAACATCCAAATTCTTAGCATCAGCAATGAGAACTTTTGTAGCGACTTGCTCTGACTCTGGAAAACTTCCAAAGGAAGAAGGAACTCGTCCCTCTACTCGCAAGTTGGTTTCTTTTTTAGTCGCCTGTTTCCAAGCCGCCAACAGGAACGGTTCCGCACCTGACCAAGCTAAATTAGCTTGATCTACTTGGAGCAGGTTATCATCAACAAACTTGGCTAAAAATGCTGAATACAAGTCTCTTTGACAATAGATTCCACAATCACATTGATGGATTCTATCAGAGAGACT
>JBAVZX010000028.1:0-1736 GCA_049589015.1 Phormidium sp.
CTTCGTTCCCAGGTTGAACCTGGGAAGGAGGAGAACGAGGAGAGGATCTGGGAGGTGGAGCCTCCAAGAGTGCAAGATCTGACTTTATATTCACTTAAGGTTGACTCAAAGTTTGGACAAACTCTTCATGTTCTTGACTTGCCAAACCCTGTTGCACTACTGTTAAAACTTTGGCTAAATTCCCGGCTAATAAAGCTGCTGTATCTAACCATAATCCGGGGAAAACTTGAGAACGGATTATCCCATTTTCTAATGGTTCAAGTTTAATATACTCTTCTTGTTGTAACCTAAACCAATCAAATTCTCCATCTTCAACTCGCCAGACTAAATATTCCTGTACTTGATTGCGGCGATAAACTTTGAGTTTTTGGTGCAAATCAAGAGAAACACTGCTAGCAGCAATTTCGACGATTAATTCGGGAGCACCTTCTACATAACCATCCTGACTAATAGTAGATTGTCCGCCTACTTCAATTCGCAGCAGTGCATCAGGTTGAGGTTCGTTATCCAAATCCAGACGTACAGTAGCGTTGTCTCCCAATTCAATTCCTGGTGTAGCTGACCAATAATTTCCTAACCAAGTGATAATTCGAGCATGAGGGTTGCCATGATTTGTAATTCTCAAGGGAGATGCCATATAAACTACTCCTTCAATTAATTCCGCCTTTTTCATTAGGGGCATAGCAGAATAACGCCGTTCAAATTCAACACGGGTTAGTTTATCTCCGTTTTCTAAAGGCGGAATAGTTAGTGTAGGAGAAACTTTTGCAGTTATCATATTTTTCTCCCGGAATTAGGCGATAATTACACTTTTATTTATAATATCAAAGTCAGTTGGCGATCGATCTAAGACGAAACATTTTGCTAAAAAGAGGAAACAGGAAACCGGAAACAAATTTGCCCAATCCTCCAATTCCCACAATCCAGCACTAGTACAGAAAGCTGGAAAGTTTTAAATTTTAGGTTAGAGAGGCAATTTCAACTCAAAACTCTCTCCAGGGCGGGTTTTGTTGTTAATTCTTCTGCTGTGAGTCAATAATTTTCTACTCAACCCGCCCCTACAACTTAAAACTCAAAACTAATTAAAGCATCCATTCCAAAACAACTGCTAATCGAGTATCCTTTCTTTGTCTAGCATTCTGTTTCTGAAAATCTGTAGATAAGCGAATATTTTCAGTTAAAGCATAGCCTACAGAAATAGTAGTCAAACCAACTTCTTCGCTAGTACCGGGAGACACCCAACTTTGAGTTAAAGAAATATCCCCTGCGCCAGTGCGAGAAAAGACAAACAGCAATTTTGCACCAACATTTAGACCACTAGTATTGTATCTATCTGTATCTATGTAACGATAACCGAGTACTGGGGCAATATTAATGTAACCACCCAAAGGTAAAATATAGTAACGTAAATCTCCACCATAGAGAGTGTAATCGCCATCAAAGGAAGTGTTGTACTCGCCGCTTAAAGTTAACCCGGTTTTGCCCAAAAATATATCTTCTATTCCTACTTTAATTCCTGATGTGCGATCGTCCGAAGTAAACTGAGAATAACCTAACCGCAACCTTGTCCGAAAACTAGGATCATTTTTAATACTTTCTAAAACATTGGGAACTTTTCGCATCCAACGCTGCAACACCGGACTATTTTCGATAATTTCTGGACTTAATTCTAAATCTCTTGCTGAGGAGTTAGGCGTTGCTGGTTCAGGAGTTAGCGGAGTTTCCTCGGTTTGAGG
>JBAVZX010000029.1:0-4810 GCA_049589015.1 Phormidium sp.
CCCTACACTCATGGTGCGTTGAAATAACCAAGTTACGGCTAAATTTGGCTGATATGGTTGTAATAATGATAAGTCATTTTGAGTTAGACGATCGCACTCCAACGCCTGATCAATCCCATTAGTTAACCTCTGCAAATGACGCACCATTGCACCAAATCCGCCAAAACTTAAAGGAGATTGTGCGCCGCTACTATCTCCTACTGGTAAAATGCGATCGAAGGGCATTTTTATCGGACTTTGGCGATAACTAGGAAAGAAACCAAATAAGGCTCTAACAAATTCTAATTCCGATAATTCGACTTTCTGATATTCTGGTAAAAGCCGCAAATACTCGCCAAAAAATTCTTCTAAACTTGGACGTTTGGGATCGGCATCCAAGTAAGTAAACATATAAGTTGTTCTGCCATCTCTAGCGGGAAAAGCTTCCCAAAAATATTGACATTGATTTTCTATAGGCGTAAAAGAATAAATTAAATCTCCGGTTTTATTTTCAGGAAAACCTTTACTGCAAGTTCCCACAACTAAACAAACGCTATCGGGTTTTTGTCCTTGTCTTGCTTGTTGTACAATGGGAGAAAAATTGCCCATTGCATCAATTAATAATCGAGTTTTTAAATTTTCACTTGTTTCTACAAATATCCCATCTGGGTGAATCACTGCACTTTGAAAAGGTGAGTTTTCTAAGAGTTTACCGCCAGCAGCGAGAAAATTTAATTTGAGAGTTTCTAGGAGATAAACTGGATCGATGCCGATGTTGAGAATATCTGTAACCCAAATGTCTTTACCACCTAAAAAGCCGACTCTTGCAGGGTTGTATTGAGTTGCGATCGCCTTTTCTAACTCCTCTTCACTGAGCAAATTTAATTCTAAAAATACCTCTAACTCTTTACGAGAAATGTTCCATTCTTGATCTCTTCCCCGCAAAATTCCCCGTTCAATTACAGCGACTCGCCAACCTAAATTTGCCAAAGCTGCGCCAATTAAAATGCCTAAAGTACCACCACAAATTACCACATCCCAGTCTAACGTTTCTAATGGTAACTCGCTGTGTTTGACTAATTGGGGTATTGGGATTGTATCATATTTTAAGGATTGCCAAAGGCGATCGCTTCTTCGGAGTACTTCTAAAGCGTTTCCGGGAATTTGGCTAAGAATTTGTTCAGTTAGAGTCATGAAAAAAACCAGACTGATTACTCACACTATTGTAATAAACTTAATTAAGAGTGTGATTGCTCTGTCTCAAGGGCAGATCAGTATAAGTCTGCCCTTTTTTCTGAAAAATTATTGATAGCTTTAATAAGTAATTATTTTCAGTTAGCCCAAGAAAAAAGCAAATCATACTCGACGCGGTTAGCAGTCGCTAGAATAATCCAATTGAATCACAACTAATATTTAATTAGTGTGGTAGATCAATGTAAAAAGTAGTACCATTGCAGTTACTTTGAAAGCAAATTTCTCCGTTGTGCGCTTCAATAATTGATTTAGCGATCGCAGTTCCCAATCCTGTACCTCCGCGCTTACCATGAGTCACAAAAGGATCGAATAAATTATCCCTAATTGCTTCTGGTATTCCAGGGCCATTATCGCATATTTGGATCTTGACCAACTTGCCATTATTCTTGGCAGTTAATTCTATACAACCACCATTACCCTTAAAAGCTTCTACAGCATTACTAATTAAATTCTGCAAAACGCGCATCAATTTGTTTTCATCAACATTCACCATGATTTCTGGTACAGTAAATTTGAAATTTACATGAGCATCTTTGAAATAAATTCGATTCAATTTTTCAAACTGATCTAATAATGATGTTAATTTAACAGGTTTTTTCTTTAAAACAGCATTACCGCTAGCAAATTCTAACGCCTCTTCCGCCATTCCCAACATTCGTTTAACTTGAGCTTGAATGATATCGCACCATTCAATTGTCTCTTCATCAGGATGGGTTTCTTTTAACATGGCGCTGGCTAGTTGAATGCCTGTTACTGGGCTTCTAAAATCATGGATAATGGTATTAACCATTTCTCCGATTAAAGCCATTTTTTCTTGATAAATCATTTGATTAACATACTGTGCAGTAGTAGCACGGAGATGGCGGATAATATAACTTAACAGTTTGAGAATTACATAGCCTTTTGTATTATCTAATATTTCCATTAACTGAGCGCGAGGAATTTTTGCTAAAATTGTGTCTGTGTATGCGATCGCCTGAGCACTGCGCGGTTGTCCATCCAAAACCCCAAATTCCCCAAAAAATTCATTTTGTTTAGCTACAGCAATCACATGATACTTATCACAAGTTGTTCTTTTTCTAAACTCCACTTGTCCTTCTAAAACTAAATATAAATAATCAGGAACGTCATCCTCTTCAAAGACAACCTTTTGTTCGGTATATTTTTCCACAATAGCCATTTGGCATAACTGTGACGCTTGTTCTGGCTCAAAATAGGAAATAAATTGATGCACTTCCAGTTCCATATTAAGTTACCTGCTTTTTAATACATACTAATGGCATAATTCTATCCTACGGCAGATGTATTAAATAGTCAGACTCTTTAGCGGATCTTAAACAAAGTTAAGTATTATTTCTTTGGTGACTTGTTACTAAAGTAAAAGAGTTATCCGCAAAAATCAGTATTAACTGGAAATATCTTAACTTTAGTAAATTTTCGTAAAATAATTGTTTTAACTACAAATTCCCAAGTTAATATTTTAAAATTTTTACGTTGATTTGTTACTTTCCCAACTATCAGGTTGGCTGTTAACAGCGATCGCAAATATGCTAAACTCGGACAACTCAAAGCAGATTGAGTTTTGGGGAATTAGGAGAGAGTGATGAAAAGGCGATCGCTTCTTTACTTAGCAATCAGCTTAACAGTTTTTCGTACTAGTTCTTTACAAAAAGTTAACGCCCAACAACGCAGAGGAATCACCCGTCGCGTGCAGTTTGCTCCCGGTGCTTCATTTACAGTAATTAATGGTTCAGTACATTTAGGTAATCAAGATACATATATTTTTCGGGCTAACAAAGGTCAAGAAATAATTGCTGATGTCACTTGGAAAGGTGAAAGAGTCAATCCTCCCAATAATAACGATCTTGCAGATATTCAAGGACTTTCTGGATTTACTTTTATCACACCTGATGGCAAATCTTATGAACATCCCCAAAATGATACTTTTGCAGCTACAGTAACAGGTGATTATAAAGTAATAATTGCACAACCTTATAGATTAAGTAATCCTCGATATACTTTTAAATTAACTATTCGTTAGATATTAACGCAGGTAGGGACACGGCATCATAAATATTTTGCATTATGGGCAAATATTTATGATGCCGTGTCTTTGTTTCTGTTGCTTTGGTAACGGGAAATTAGGATAAAGTGCGATCGCTTTACTTTTCACTGTTTGTACGGGTGCGATCGCTCTCCCTAACATTACAATTCCTAATTTTCCGAGAATTTACCGATGTAGATAAATTTCCTATTTGCTATGAATTGGGATGTTAGGAATGGGGGTTTGGATTTATGAAGGGGCGATCGCTACTTACTTTCACAGTAATTTTAACAATTTTCAGTGCTAGCTCATTATCAGTTTTAGCACAATCCCAGAGATTGTTTAAAAAAGCTCAGTTAGAATTTCCGCAAGCAGATTTCATAGAGTCAGAAAAGCCGCTTCTCACACCATCAAGAACATCTCAAAAGCAGCACAATACTAAATTTCAACAAGCTAATACGGAAGATATTTCGGCAGTTCTCAACTTAGTACGTGGTTGGGGTGCAGTGGAGAATGTTTTTATTATCGATAACTATGCTATTGTCAGCTATCTAATCGCTCAAAATGGAGCAACTGTTCCCATAAAGCGCGAGAATGGTAAGTGGAAAATTGTGAATGGTAAGTGGAGAATTACTAGTAATGATAATAGTGCAGAACCAACATTGTCTTGTAGACAAGTTAGTTGTTTAGTTGAAAATGGATTTCCTCGAAATATTGCTACCCAACTGATTAATCGCTTAGAAAATTTCGATCGTACCCAACAACAGCAAATCGCAACTTTCAGACAAGCCTGGGCGAAAACTAACCGTAGTATAGCCCCATTTTTGGGATATTGGCGAGATATGGATTGGGCAGCGCGAACCCAACCAACAGAAATAAGTTTTTCAATTTGGCCCTCTTATACTGCTAATAAAGTTTGTGTAGTGGGGATTGCCGAAAATTCTCAATATGTGCATATTGGTACAGTGTCCGGGAAAAAAATTACTACACCAAACAATGTTTTTACCCTAGAAGAATCAATGGGAGAAGGAGAAGGTATTAAATCTCAAACAGAAAACTATTTAGTTAATCCAGCACCGCTTAACACTTGGTATTTTAATGCTGAAACTAAGAAAAAGTTAGAGGATGCAGGTTGCACCAGTAGTCCGCCAAGGTAGTTTTCCAGCCATTGAAGAAACCCAATTTTCCTCACAATACCTTCACCATTTTTCTGTAGGGGCGAAGCATTCGGGCGACAATTTATGAAACACAACCAAAATAAAACAATCCGAATGCTTCGCCCAGCCCCCACAGACAACCTATATCTACTTAATTCTTGCGCCAAAACAAGGCGACAATTTATGAAACACAACCAAAATAAAACAATCCGAATGCTTCGCCCAGCCCCCACAGACAACCTATATCTACTTAAATATTGCACCAAGACAAGGCGAAAATTTATGAAACACAACCAAAATAAAACAATCCGAATGCTTCGCCCAGCCCCCACAGACAACCTATATCTACTTAATTCTTGCGCCAAAACAAGGCGAC
>JBAVZX010000030.1:0-4010 GCA_049589015.1 Phormidium sp.
TTAACACTTGAACCCATTATACATTAAAGTTAAAAACTAGATTTAACTTGGACTGCGGTTAAAACCGCGGGCGTGCGTTTCATCCCCATATCTAAAGCTAGGGGCTTTCACTCACGTTTTTCGGTAAGCAAGGGAACAGGGAAGAGGATACAATTCTTCAAATCGTCCTCTCCCCTCCCCTGCCCCTTACTTCGGGCTAACTTTACCTGTCACCTTCAACTTACCGTCATCTAAGACACTCCAAACATCGTAGCTGCCGATGACATCGCCATTTTCATCGATATCAACGTTGCCGCTAGCACCTTGGTAATTAATGTCTTTGCCTTGGCGGACTAATTCTAAAGCTTTGCAAACATCGGTGACTTCTTCACCTGGGGCATTAGCAACTTCGCGAATTTTACTTTTAATTCCTTCCCCAGTGTTAGTTTTAGAGGCTTGTGCTGCCAATGCTAACAAAGCTGCGGCATCCCAAGAATGGGGAACGAAAGCGCTAACGGGGCGTTGTTTCTTTTCTTCCCAAGTTTTGGTGAACTCGGCAAGTGATTGACCGTTTGCACCGGGAACAGTACCGATCGCAGAAGCTAAAATAAACTTACCGTCGCTAGTTTTACCCACCTGTTCGGGAAATTCAGGAGAATACACACCATCGGTAAGCATTACCGTGACTCCCTTCATTAGTCCTTGTTCGTAAGCAGACTTCAGCAACAAAGAACCAGTTTCAGCATATAAAACTGCTACTACCGCATCAGGTTTACCACCAAAAGCCGCTGCTGCTTCTGATTCAAAAGTAGTAGCTTTTGGGTCATAACGAGTCGGTTTAGCTTCGTTAACTACCGTTCCCCCTAAAGCTTTGAAGGCTTTGACAAATTCCTGTTCAAAACCCACACCGTAATCATTGTTAATTACAACAGTAGAAACTCGCTTAAAGCCTTTTTCGCTTGCTAGTTTAGCTAAAGCTTGAGCCTGATAAGTATCCGGGGGGGCAGTTCGCGCCCAAAATCCTTGAAAATCACCTTTTTTGGCTCTTTCTGTAAATACGGGGCTAGTGCTACCCGGAGAGATTAACATTACCTTGTTCCGTGCGGCAATATCTACGGCGGCACTAGATACACTGCTAGCAAAAGAACCCACAACTCCGGCAACTTTATTCACTTCTGCCAGTTTAGTCATTGCTGCTGCACCAGCTTCCGGTTTTGTTTGGTCATCTTCGGAAATTAAGGTGACAGATTGACCGTTGACACCACCACATTTATTGACAGTTTCCACTAACAACGGTACAGAGGCAATCATTGGTTGTCCAATGGAAGCTAAGTCCCCGGTGGAAGGTAGCAAAGAACCAATTCGCAACCCATTCCCCGTAGCCGCTGGCGTTGGCGCAGCTGTAGGGGTAGTGACAGCATTTTGGGCAGCGGGGGTGGGGGTAATAGTAGCAGGATTGTTAGTAGTGGTGGTTTGACAAGCTGCTGCCAAAAAGCCTGTGATCAAAGGGATAATGGCCAGGGTAAGTTTTGTTTTTAGCTGTAGGATAGGCATTTTGCCTGTCTTACTTGGCTTCGTCCGTCTTTTCATCTTATGGTTACTGAACTTCTCCACAGTCAACTACAGTAAAGATGGCAAAATTGAATGTCTGATTTTAACCTTTGGTTGGTTGACAAGAACTTTAGCATCTTCTATCGGTTTCGCCAAAAGAATCCGTTAGACGCAAAAAAATATAAAAAACAGCTGTTGTTCTTACTTTGACAGGCTACCAACCCAAACCGGGAGAGAAGTAACAGAAATATTTTTGGCTGATTCCCTAATAATTCATGATATAATTGGTTTTTAAACTAAAATATGTTATATCGCTACTGCCACACTTTGCGATCGCATTTTCCCCCAGATCTTTTCCCTCGACAACCAAAGCACCTGTGTATTCTAGCCCTGGTTTAAACTCAGTACAAAACCAGTCAGTATTGAGGAAAAGATTAGTTTCAGTGTTCTGCAAATTAATTGAGTTTTCCGGTGTAAAGGAAACTGCGATCTTTTGCAGTCCAGCCAATCCTTCACCAGTAGCTTTTAAATAAGCTTCCTTAATAGTCCAAAACCGAAAAAATCTTTCTTGTTGTTGTTGTTTTGGCAGAGCATTAATTATCCTAAATTCATTAGGGGAAAAAAACCGTTCTGCTAATTGTTCGACATCAGGAATGTGGCGTAAATACTCTAAATCAATGCCAACAGAGCGGTTAAGAGCGATCGCATAAACTGCTAAACCCTGAGAATGAGAGACATTAAAACACAGTCTCTCTTGAGTATTATTATTATTATTTAGTTCCGGCTTGCCCTGAAGTGAGTATTTAAACTCTAGTTGATGGGGTTCTAAATCTAAATAGCGGCTGAGAATAATTCTTAATAATCCCCGACAGGCAATAAATTTTTTTTGGTCTCGCTCAAAATAAAATCTTTCCGCTCTCAGCCGTTCATCTAAGGACAAATTTACGGCTAAATCAGTCAATAAATCTGTCGGTAAATCTAGTTCAGCCCGCCAAATATGCACTTGATCTTTTAAAAGAGTTAAATTTTTCGGGGGAAAATGCCATAAAATCATAGTAGTCTAGAAATTCTCACTCTCCGATTAGAACAAATAGTCAAACCTAGTTTAGGAGTTTAAATGTAAAGCAGCATAGTTTGAAAGCCACCCAGCTGACAGAGTAGATATACAAAAAATTTTACAAACTTTGTGTCACTACCCAAAAAATAATTTACAGATAAATTCAGGCAAGGAACAAGGCTTTCAGAAACAGACAAATCACGTCATCTCTTATTTTGACTGATCAAATGAACAGAACAGGAAAACACAACTCTCCTCCCGCTGCAATTTTCCGCTATGGCGTAGTAGTTTTGGCAGTGAGCATTGTTCTTGGGATAAAGTTACTCCTTGAACCGCTAATTGATTTAGAAAGCCCCTTCCTCCTCTTTTTTACGGCGGTGATTGTCAGTGCGCTTTATGGCGGAATTCAGGCAGGAGTCTTAGCGACAATTTTGTCAGCATTAATCAGTAGTTACCTGTTTTTGTCTCCCTCTGGCAGATTTTTCGCACCAACTATTAGCCAAAACATCACACTGACCTTATTTATTTTAGAAGCGCTTTTTATTAGTAAAATTATTCATCAATTAACTACTGCTAACCAGAGAGTGAAATCGGGGCAGCAAGCATTACAAGAAAGCGAAGCCAGATATCGCTTGCTGATTGAATCAGCACAAGATTATGCAATTTTTTTATTAGATCCAAAAGGGGCAGTAGCCAGTTGGAATCAAGGGGCACAACGTCTTAAGGGATATCAAGCTAAGGAGATTATTGGGCAGCATTTTTCTTGCTTCTATCCAGAGGAAGATCTTGCCCAAAATAAACCCGATCGCTACTTGCAAATTGCCGCCGCCCAAGGGTACGTAGAAAATGAAGGCTGGCGAGTTCGCAAAGATGGTTCTCGATTTTGGGCAAATGCGACAATTACTGCTTTGAGAGATGAGAAGGGAAATCTGACCGGGTTTTCCAAATTAACGCGAGATTTGAGCGAGCGCAAACGCGCCGAAGACTCGCGACAACAAGCTTACTCTGAACTAGAATTACGCATCGAAGATCGCAGCGTCCAACTAACAGTAACTAATCGAGAATTAGAGCAACAAATAGAAGAAAGAAAGAAAGCCGAAGCTGCATTGCAAGAGAGCGAACGACGCTTCCGTACCGCCACCGATATCCATGAACAAAAGCAGGTGCAAGAAGCCTTAAGGCAAAGCGAAGAAAGGTTCCGAGTTGCGGTTGATAATATCCCTGATACCTTTGTAATTTATGATGCTGAACGTCGTTTACAATTCATGAATGCAAAAGGTTTGTCCCGAATTCAAAAGCCACTGGAAGCATTGTTAGGTTGTCGAGATGAGGAAATTTATCCGCCTGAAGTCACCAAAGATTATCTACCATTTTTACTGTGGGCAGTGGAAACTCTGACTACTCAAAGTTTTGAATGCACTAC
>JBAVZX010000031.1:0-1820 GCA_049589015.1 Phormidium sp.
GAATAATGATTCGCTATCGCTCAGTTTATATTTTGGTCGCCATTCATCTCCCGTTAACCTTCGGTGTAACGGGAGTCCTCTGGCTCCATTCTGGATAGACCAGAAACCGGGTTTCTTTATACTAGCTTGCTACTTGACGTTGATGTTCTGGTGCGAGAAAAGCGATCGCCTGAAAATTACCCAGCTTCTCTTCCACAAGAGAAGATTTAACATATTGAATCAACATTGGTTGGAGCGAGAACAAACCTGCTTTGGCTTCAATCCACGATCGCCCTTGCAAAAATTCCAACGTTTCCAAAAGTGCTGGGGACGAAACAGAAGATTGGAACTGGGTTCGCAACTTGGAAAAAGAAATTGGTTGTTGATGATGTACCATACATTGAATTGTTGCTTTAGCTGTATCCGACAACTTTTCAAATTCTTGGTCTAAACCGTTGAAAACATTACCGAAAACTGTAACTTTTTGGTCTAAAAATTCAGTGATGCTACCATTAAATAACTGTTGAATCGTTGTGGCAATGCGGTTGAGAACCAGGGGATTTCCAGCATAAAATTCGACTAATCGATTCCAGTTGTCTTTCGTTCCGCTAAAAGTTCCTTTAGTGTGGAACAGTTTTTGAATGTCTGTTACCTGTAATCCCTGAATAGGGAAGACTCGCACAGGTCGTGTTTCTCCTTCCAGCGGGGTTATTTGATGTAATTTAACTCGGCTAGTTAAGATTAAGCAACTTTGATGAGTCGCTTCTCCCACTCTCCTAAACAACTCACAGTATCCTCCCTTAGTTGAGTGATGCTGACAGATTCAGTTTCGACAGGTGATTTTTGGGGTACAGTCTTGGAGAATTTTGTCAGCGCCATCTAATATTAATAAGCAACGGTGATGTTGCAAATAATGAACCAGTCTTGAAATGCGGCGATTGGATGATTCTGGTAGTTCAGTTTCTTTGCCATTGGATAGGATGGCGATTAAGTCTGCGAGGAGATCGTTGAGTGGGGAATTTGGGAAGATCGATCGCCAAATCACAAACTCGAAGTTATCCTGAATTTGTTGAGCTAACTTCACCGATAAGTAAGTTTTACCCATTCCTCCCATCCCTAAAAGGGTAACTAGGCGAGTGCGATCTTTAACAATCCAATGATTAACTGTTGCCAATTCATCTGTGCGTCCGTAAAACTCAGAAACATCGGGAGCTTCACCCCAATCTACACAATTTTGAACAATCAACTTTGCAGTTTGAAGTTCTCTTTTCTCTATTTGTGAATCGAAATCTGGCTTGACAAACTGATAATCATCAGATTCAAGTTGTAGGTTAAAAGCTTGGAAACAACTCCTTAAAGTTTTTTTATCAACTCCCACTTCACAGGCAAATACTTTTGCTATTGTGTCTGAATCTAAACCTGTGCGAAAACCTAAAGCTTCTAGGGTATAACGTTTATCAAAATTATCATTCATTTCAGATTCGGATTTAGCATTTTCGAGTTTCTGCAATCCTTGTTGCGTGAGGATTACACCACGTTTACGGCTGTGTCGGTGGAGTATCATCGGAAACCTCTCGAATTTATAAATTGATTTTTTATGGATCAGGAAATTGCCCGTTTGTAGTGCATCAGTCAAGATGCGCTAGCAGACAGGAGATAACTTGCATTTTTCGCTGCAAACATAGCTTAAGGCGTGAAGTCTACAAAGTTATCTACAACTCAAAAAGGTGGTTATCTGAAAAATTGCTCCCATTAAAAGAATTTCTTAAAGAACTCTGAGTAGAAACACAGATGCGATACCCCACTTCAGACTAAAACCAAATCAGAGATCCAGGTGTGAA
>JBAVZX010000032.1:0-1742 GCA_049589015.1 Phormidium sp.
CGACTAGATCATCCATTAAAGCTGCCTTACCCGTAGCACCTCGAACTTGGAAAATGATATCATTGTAGTCGCGATCGGACCCAGTATCAACCCGCATATCTTCCATAACAAAAGTGCTACCATCACCAGTTATGTCAGAAATTTGTCCGGTATGAAAAGCATCATTTGGGTTAGATGTAACCAGGGAAAATAGCGGACGTACATTACCACCAATAGCAGGATTATCAAACACTTGTTCTACTTTTCCATTAGGAACAAGCATGACTGCAAAGGTATCCCCTGGACGCATATTAAAGGTTTTTACACCTAAATAAACCCCAGAATTTTGGTTAGCTTCTCCTAAATTTCCACTAAATTTCGCCCCTTCAGTTGCATCGGCAATTACAACATGACCTAATTCTGAACTACTTAAAGCACGAGTAGCTGCCTCTTTAATAAACTCTTGCGAACCAGGTTCAAATTCATCCATTCCATCGAGGCTAAAAATCGCTAATTCGCCTTTATATCCGCCTCCATCAAATAAGAAATCTATGCCAATTTCTCCAGTTTCTCCAACTGTGAAAAGTCCTGAATCATAATCAAACTTGGGATCGTATAAGGAGATATCGTCAACGATTAACTCTGGAGTTTCGTCAGTTTCATCAGAAGCTATTGTACTGTCAAATTCATCTACTTCATTAGCCGAATCTGATGTGACTAAAACTTCATTGCTGTCTAATTCTGTGATTAATTCCAAGTCGGCATTATCAGCTTCATCAATAGTTGTTTCTGAAGTATTTGTCAGTTCTACTTCTGTGTTATTAACTTCGGCTGTAACTTGGTTATTTGTAATTTCAGTTAATTCAGAATCAGCTGTTTCTTCTGGGGAATTTACTTGCACAATCTCAGATTCACTAGCTTCTGATGCTGAAGATTCATTGTTTTCAGCTTCAGGAAAGTCAAGATGTTCAATAAAGTCTACAGTCTCTAAATCTTCATCAGGAATATCAGTTTCTAATGCGTTAATTGCAATTTCATTTTGGCTAATATCTGCGTCAAAATCACTATTATTCTCACTAATTTCGCTGTCAGCTACATGATCAACTTCAGTAACATTATCGCTGTCGATTGTATCTATATCTGGTAGATTGTTAGTTTCCCAATCTAACGTTAGGGGATCTGGTGTATCATCTCCACCATCTAATATGCCACTGGGGGTCAAAATTGGTTCAAGAATAAAACTTTGCGCGGTTTGTTGAGGTTGTTGATTTGAGAAACCTTTAGCAGTTTTACGGTTTTTAGTATAGCCAGTCAACCATTTCATTGATAGTTCTCCTGAATTTAATATTCAACTCCCAAGAGAGTTCTATTTACCTATCGGTTTCTGGAGGTCGGTTTTATGCAAAACTGTGTAACTTTACCAAAACTTTATATTTGGCTATGAATGTAAAGTTTCCTTAAGGAAATGAGCCAATTGAATAAAATGAGCCGTTTTAAATTGATAGAAAAGTAAGAAGAAGTTGATTTACTTGCCTGTACCGTTACTTAACGCTTAATTTCGGGAACTCTTAATTAAAGAAGAGTTAATTTCTTGGAATTTGGTATGTGTAAGGTGCAGGACAAGGAATTGGATGAACGACTGAGACAGTTTGCCATTCAAGCTCAAAAACATCCACCGATGACCACTGGACGACAACAGGCTTTGATGCAGTTAGTTCAAGGAATTCTGCAATCTGGCAGGCTTTGTCGTCCTTATCGGGGTG